>JBDLIN010000053.1:0-18347 GCA_039714835.1 Bacteroidota bacterium
CCCATAAAGTTTCCCATGAACATGAAAAGGGTCATTACTATTGTTCCGTTTATTCCGGCTATTATTGCTTTTGAGATTGAAAATTGGTTTTTCATTTTACTTCTCCTATTATTTGTAAAAAAATGTTACTTGAATTTAGGAGGTCTGCGAAACTAAAACTGACAAGCAGCCGATAGTTATAAAAAGAAATAAATTGATGTGTCGCCAACTTGACATTTATAAGAAACTGTAGAAAAAAGCAATATTAATCATTCAACAATTGCTTGACATTGAAAATTAATAGCTATATTTTTGTACTCTTTTGTAAAATGAACTATGCCGTATTGGAGGATTAGATTTGAAACAGGAAAAATTAACAAAATTTATCAAGACCGAAGATGCTGATAAGAAATGGTATGTTATTGATGCAACGGATCAGGTGCTTGGAAGATTAGCTACTAAAGCAGCGGGTGTTATTCGAGGTAAAAATAAACCAATTTTTACTCCGAACATGGATACCGGTGATTTTGTTATTGTTATTAATGCTGAAAAAGTAAAGATGACTGGTAAAAGAGAATTACAAAAAACATATTTCAGACATTCCGGATATCCAGGTGGTGGAAAAACTACTTCATATGCTGAATTAATGGAAAAGAAACCGGAATCTGTTATAGAACGAGCTGTAAAAGGAATGCTTCCTAAAAATAGATTGGGAAGACGTTTAAATAAAAAATTGAAAGTATATGTTGGTGCTGATCATCCACACCAAGCACAAAAACCAGAACCTTTAAGTGTTTAATAAGAGGAATTTGAATGGCTGATAAGATATTTGTTGGAAGAAGAAAAAATGCAGTTGCAAGAGTAATTTTAAGAACTGGTTCCGGTAATGTTACTGTTAACAAAAAAGAATTTGAGAAGTTTTTTCCTATGAAAACTAATCGTGATGATGTACTTCTACCCTTTACTATTACAGAAACATTAGGTGCTTACGATGTTTTAGCAAATGTTAAAGGTGGTGGTTCTACCGGTCAATCTGAAGCAATTCGTTTAGGTATAAGTAGAGCTTTAATTGAATTAAATCCAGATTTAAGACCAGCATTGAAAGCTGAAGGATTGTTAACAAGAGATCCTAGAATGGTTGAACGAAAGAAATATGGTCAGCCAAAAGCTAGAAAAAGATTCCAATTCTCAAAGAGATAATTTATTATTTAATCAAACATACTTTTGGATTTGCCCCCTGTGTCCTACATTAAAATGGATTTGAGGCAAAGATGATAAAAGTAGAAGAAAAACAGGAGATATTATGCCTAGAGTTGAATTAACACAACTTCTTGAAACAGGTGCACATTTTGGTCACCTAACCCGCCGATGGAATCCTAAAATGAAACCATATATTTTTATGGAAAAAAATGGGATTCATATCATAGACCTTAAAAAAAGTCAACGAGCAATTGATGAAGTTGCTGAAAAAATTACTGCAATTTCTTCAGAAGGACATTCAATTCTTTTCGTTGGCACAAAAAAACAAGCTAAAGCTATAATTGCAAATGAAGCTAAAAAAAGTTACAGTAACTGGGTAAGCGAAAGATGGCTTGGCGGTATGCTTACAAATTTTTCAACTATCAGAAAAAGTATTAAAAGAATGCAAGCTATCGATAAGATGGAAACTGATGGTACTTTTGAAAAAATTACGAAAAAAGAAAGATTATTTAGAACAAGAGAACGCGATAAATTAAGAAAAGTACTTGATGGTGTTGAATCAATGAATAAAATGCCGGGTGCTCTATTTATTGTTGATATTAAAAAAGAATCAATCGCAGTTAACGAAGCAAAAAGATTAAAAATTCCTGTCTTTGCTATTGTTGACACAAATTGTGATCCTGATCCTATTGATCATATAATTCCAGCAAATGATGATGCAGGAAGATCTATCGAACTTATTGTAAAAGTAATTGCAGATGCTGTTTCAGATGGACAAGCTAAAGCACAAGAATTAAAAGCAGAAAAAGCTGCTGAAGAAGAAAGAGTTAAAAAAGAGAAAGAAAAAGAGACTGCTGAGGGTGATAAAGAAGGAAAACCCAAAGTGCGAAGAGTACGATTTGATTCCAAGACCGGTAAAAAGGTTGATAATAAAACAGCCCCAAAAACCGATGATAAAAAAAGTAAAGAAACACCTGATAAGGCTGTAGCTGAGGAAACCAAAGAGGTTACTGAAAAAGAAACCGCTCCGAAAGAAACTACAAGTAAGAAAAAAGTTGTAAAAGAAGAAAAACCTGAAGTAGATACTCCAAAAGAAGAAACTTCAGAATCGGTATCTGATTCAAAAGAAAAAAGTGAAGAAACAAAAGAAAAAGAATAAAATAAGGAATATTTGATTATGGCAATTACAGCTTCACAAGTAAAAGAACTGCGAGATAAAACTGGTGCTGGAATGATGGATTGCAAGAAAGCTTTAACAGAGGCTGAAGGTGATTTTGAAAAAGCAATCGAAATTCTTCGGAAAAAAGGTGCATCGGTTGCAGCTAAAAGAGCTGAAAGATCAGCTAATGAAGGTGTAGTACTCACTGAAATATTGGATGATGGTAATACCGGATTAATTTTGGAAGTAAATTGTGAAACTGACTTTGTTGGTAATAGTGATGATTTCGTCAATTTTGCAAAGTTTGTTAAAGATGCTATTTTAGCGAACAAACCAGCGACTGTTGCTGAATTACTTGAATCAG
The DNA here is from genome assembly GCA_039714835.1 of Bacteroidota bacterium. GTDB lineage: Bacteria > Bacteroidota > Ignavibacteria > Ignavibacteriales > Melioribacteraceae > SZUA-22. Next base: position 2,703 of record JBDLIN010000053.1, read on the forward strand.
AATTTGATGGTAAAAATGTTAGTGAAGAATTAACCAATATCACTGGAAAAATAGGTGAAAAAATTGAAATTTCAAGATTCAAATTGGAAACATCAGAAAACGCTCTTTATTCTGATTATGTCCATCACGGTTCAAAATTAGCTGTATTAATAAAAGCTGATAATACCAATGAAGCTGATAAAACAGTTTTGGATGGCATTTTAAAAGATATAGCTATGCAAATTGCTGCAATGAAACCTCTCTATCTTAATCGAGAAGATGTATCTCAAGAAGAAATTAATAAAGAAAAAGATATTTATATAGAGATTGCAAAAAAAGAAGGTAAACCAGAGCATATTCTTGATAGAATTGCTGAAGGAAAATTGAATAAGTTCTTTCAAGAAATCTGCTTAACTGAACAAACTTATGTGAAAGACAATTCCCAAATTGTTAAAGATGTTCTGGATGAATTTAATAAAGCAAATTCATCTGAAGTGAAACTTTCCGCATTTTATCGCTTTCATCTAAGTGATCAGAATAAATAATTAAACTCTTTCAAAGGTCTTATTTTTTAATAAGACCTTTTTTTTTATTATATTTGGTATAATATGGACTCAAAACTTAAATACAAAAGAATTCTGCTTAAGTTAAGCGGTGAATCTCTGATGGGTAAGAAGGAAACAGGTATTGATCCCAAAATGCTGGACTTCTTTGCCTCTGAAGTTAAAAAGGCTCATGATCTTGGTGTTGAAATTGGCATCGTTATCGGTGGCGGAAACATTTACAGAGGCTTAAATGCCAAGGACCAAGGAATTGATCGTGTAGCTGGTGATCAGATGGGAATGTTGGCAACAATAATTAATGCCATCGCTCTCCAAAATGCTTTTGAAAATGCCGGAATGTATACAAGATTAATGACTGCTATTTCAATGCAGGCAATTGCTGAGTCGTATATTCGTCGAAGAGCGGTACGTCATCTCGAAAAGGGAAGAATTGTAATTTTCGGTGCAGGCACTGGACATCCATATTTTAGTACTGATACTGCCGCAGCGTTACGCGCTATTGAGATTGAAGCGGATGCAATTATTAAAGGAACACGTGTTGATGGGATCTTCAGTGATGATCCGGAAAAAAATCCTAAAGCTAAAAAATATAAGAAAATTACTTATCAAAATGTAATGGAGCAAAATCTTAGAGTTATGGATTTAACTGCAATTACTCTTTGTCAAGAAAATAACTTGCCGTTGATAGTATTCAATATGAACAAAAAGAATAATTTGCTTAATCTTGTTAATAGTAAATCTGTTGGAACTATAGTTGGTCATAAAATTTAAATTATACAAGTAGAGGTAATTATGAATGAAATTATTAAAGAGGCCAAAGCGAAAATGGATAAATCGATTGAAGCTTTTAGACAGGAGATTTCCAAAATCAGAACTGGGAAAGCAACAACCGCATTATTAGATGGAATTAGGATTGATTATTATGGTACTCCTTCACCTTTAAACCAAGTCGCGAATGTAACTGTTATGGATGCCCATACATTATCAATTACTCCCTGGGATAAAACAATGGTTGGTTTGATAGATAAGGCAATATTATCAGCTGATCTTGGTTTGAATCCGGTTAATGATGGAACAAATGTTAAAGTTCCAATTCCACCACTTACGGAAGAAAGACGAAAAGAACTTGCAAAGTTAGTTAAGAAATTTGGAGAAGATGCAAAAATTGCATTGCGCAATATTCGTAGAGATGCAAATGATAAATTGAAAAAGTTGGAAAAAAACAAAGAACTGTCTGAAGACCTCCGTCATGATGCTGAAGCAGATGTTCAAAAAGTTACTGATAATCATTCTAATACCATCGATGATATGGTAGTCCATAAAGAGAAAGAAATAATGGAAGTTTAGAAGAATAGCATTAAACAAAATTTTAAAAGCGAACAAATTTGTTCGCTTTTTTTATTTAGAGGAAATATGAAAATTATAATGCTTATAAGTGTTACATTATCATGTCGCGAAAATCAATTAAAAAATAATAGTTGATCTTTTTTGATTAAAAAAAAGTTAAAATATTTGAGGTATCTTTTTGAATAATTTAGATCTAAATAAATATGAAAAAATGATCAGAGATGAAGCCGATTCATTACTCTATGACAAAGGTTTAGTAAAACTGTTATCAGAATACGGCAGAGTTGAATTTGCTGGAAGTTATCCTCTAAAAATGATGTGGAAAAAGGATCTTGATATTAGTTTAGTCGCTCCTGATCTGACACCTGATCAATTCTTTATTCTTGGGGGAAAAATTGCACAACTTCTAAAACCTCATTCAGTTTATTATCGAGATACAAGAGTTTTAGAGGTTAATGACAGACCTAAAAATTCTCTTTACTTTGGGATCTTTTTCGATGATTGGAAAATTGACTTATGGGTAATTGATGAGCAATGGTGGGCTGAATCTGAAAAATACATGAGGAATATTCTAGAAAGATTAACAGAAGAAAAAAAGAGAATTATCCTTGAGATTAAGAAAGAATTTTCTAATTCTACTGATTATGGGAAAAAATATACGAGCAAGTTAATTTATTCTTCCGTATTGGATGGTAGGGTAACCTCTGTTCGAGAATTTAAAAATCTCATCAATAATTAATTGCAATTTTGTTCCCATCTAAAAAATTCTAATTTTTAAGTAGTTAAAATAATATTTTAGGAAATAAAGTAATGAGTATTACAAAAGAAGAAGCTCTCAAATATCACAGTGATGGAAGAAAAGGAAAAGTTGAAGTAAAAGCAACAAAACCATGCTATACTGCTCGCGAACTTTCTTTGGCCTATACGCCTGGTGTTGCTGAGCCTTGCAGAGAAATTGAAAAAAATGATCAAGAAGTTTACGAATATACGGCAAAAGGAAATTTAGTAGCAGTTGTATCAAACGGAACTGCTGTACTGGGATTGGGTAATATTGGACCTGAAGCCGGAAAGCCGGTAATGGAAGGAAAGGGTGTCCTCTTTAAAAGATTTGCTGATATCGATGTATTTGATATTGAATTAAAGAGTGATGATCCTAAGGATATTATAAAAGCAGTTCAATTGATGGAACCAACATTTGGAGGTATTAATCTTGAAGATATTAAAGCACCTGAATGTTTTGAAATTGAACGAGAACTAAAAAGGACAATGGATATTCCAGTTTTCCATGATGATCAGCATGGAACTGCAATAATTTCATGTGCCGCTTTAATTAATGCATCTGAAATAGCGAATAAAAAATTGGAAGATATGCGTTTGGTGGTTGTTGGTGCTGGTGCTGCTGGAATTGCATGCAGCCATCTTTATGTAAGTGCAGGTGTTAAACAGGAAAACATTTCTCTATTCGATTCCAAAGGACACATACACAAAGGTAGAAGTGATCTAAACAAATACAAAGAAGCATTCGCCCAAGAGAATGAATTTAAATCTCTTGAGGAAGCAATGCAAGGAACTGACGCATTCCTTGGTTTATCAAAAGGAGGCTTAGTATCAAAAGAAATGGTCAAATCGATGGGGGAAAGTCCAATAATTTTTGCAATGGCAAATCCTGATCCTGAAATTACTTATTCAGATGCAGTTGAAGCTAGATCTGATGTAATCATGGCAACCGGGAGAAGTGATTATCCTAATCAAGTAAATAATGTGTTAGGATTTCCATTCATTTTTAGAGGAGCACTTGATGTAAAAGCAAGAGCAATAACTGAAGAAATGAAAATGGCAGCTGTGCAAGCTTTAGCTGATCTTGCAAAAGAGGAAGTTCCTGATGTAGTCAAAAAAGCTTATGGTGGACAAGAATTTGAATTCGGAAGGGAATACATTATTCCAAAACCTTTCGATCCGAGAGTTTTGTGGAAAGTTGCACCAGCAATTGCAAAAGCTGCGATTGATAGTGGTGTTGCCAGAACAAAAATCGATGATTGGCATGAATATGAAGAGCAATTAAAGGAAAGATTAGGATTTTCCCAAGAAATTGTAAGATTAATGGTTCATAAAGCTATTAAAAATCCTAAAAAGGTTGTCTATCCAGAAGGTGAAGAAGAAAGAATAATTAAAGCTGCCAATGCCGTTGCTCTTGAGGGAATTGGATATCCTATTCTATTAGGTAGAAAAGAGCGAATTGAGAATAAAATTAGAGAATTAGATTTAGATGTCAATAATTTTGAGATTCATGATCTTAAAGAATGTGTAAAGGGAGAGAAATACGCTGATGCATTTTACGAAAAGCGCAAAAGAAAAGGGGTGACTCGTCACAGCGCTTTAAAGTTAATGCAGAGACCAAACTACTTTGGCTCTATGATGGTTGAAGTTGGTGATGCAGATGCACTTATCAGTGGAATAAATTCATTTTATCCAACTACTATTAAACCAGCATTAGAATGTATTGGTGTAAAAGAAGGTGTCACAAAAGTATCTGCCCTCCACATAGTTATAATCGGAGGCAAGGTTTATTTCTTTGCGGATACGTCCGTGAATATTTCGCCTAACTCTGATGAACTTGCTCAGATCGCTATTTCTGCTGCCGACACTGTTAAAGGTTTTGATATTGATCCTAAAGTAGCACTACTTTCATTTAGTGACTTTGGTAGTGTTCGACATCCAGAATCAATAAAAGTTAAGCAAGCAACTGAAATTGTTAATTCAAAACGCCCTGATATTGTGTGTGATGGTGAGATGCAAGCAGCAACTGCGTTAAGTACAGATTTGCTAAAAAGTGAATTTCCCTTTAGTAAATTGCAAAGCAGAGCAAATATTCTAATATTCCCAAATTTATCAGCTGGGAACATTGCATATAAATTAATAGAAAATTTATCTGATGCATCTGTATTTGGACCAATACTCATGGGTATGAATAAACCTATACATGTTTTACAGCGTGCTGCTACTGTTGATGATATTATTAATATGACAGCAATTGCAGTTGTTGAAGCATCTGGAAATTAACAAAGTATTAATAATTCAGTCTTTTGATAATTCCACAAATAACTTACTACAGGTTATTGAGGAATTATCTAATTGAGTTTTAGTAAATCATGCAAAATCCAAAATCTTTCATTTATTACAATAGTAATCTTTAGTATATTTATAAGTTTATAAATATTTCTGAATAATAATATATTTTAAATCTTGATTAGGAACATATTATATTTTCTTGGAAGTGTAATTCTCTTTTTTGTTAGTATGCTTCTTTATGGAATGCTTCAAAACATTGGGGAAATTCCACTTGAGAAAATTATTTCTGAAAAAAATGTGAATTTGGATTCTAATATTAACCTTCAGATTGATAAAAAAAAACAAAAATTGATGCTCTATTCTGATACTACTTTTATTAAATCTTATAAAATTGCTTGTGGAAGAAGTCAGAGCAATATAAAAAGATCATCTGAAGACTATGTTACTCCAACAGGGGAGTATTTTGTTTGCAGCATTGGAAAGAGCGAAAATTACTATAAGTTATTCAAATTGAGTTTTCCTAATAAAGAAGATGCTTCTGAGGCTCTAAAAGAAGGTGATATCTCAAAAGAGGAGTATGGTAAAATTATGAATTCTTTCAATTCGGATAGTTGCTCATATTATAATACTCAATTAGGCGCAAATATTGGGATTCATGGTATTGGAGTTTATAATTTTATTTTTAAAAATCTTCCATTTGTTTTTAATTGGACGAATGGTTCTATATCAATAAGCAACGAAAGTATTGACGAAATATTTCCATATGTTAAGATTGGAACAAAAGTGATAATAACTAATTCATCTAATTCCTATTAAATGAAAAATTCTCTTCTTTATATACTTATGATGTTAATTCATATAAATATTTATGGATTGGAAAATGTTAAGTATGAACTAGAATCTATTTCATTTATTGGCAATTCTTCTTTTTCAGATGCAGAGTTAAATAGTGTTGTTAGTCTACGTGAATCACCAAATTCAGTCTCTCAATTTCTCAATGATTTTATAGGCCTTGGGGAAGAAGCCATTTATTTTGATTCACTTTCGTTGTCCGAGGAAGAATTTCGATTAAAGTCCTATTATTTCAATAACGGTTTTTTTGACTCAAGAATATCATCCACCTTTTTTCTGGATCCCAATTCGCTAGAAGCTTTTGTTGTATTTGAGATAATTGAAGGTAAGCCAAATAAATTGAGTAATGTTGAAATTAATGGCTTAGTAGGTATTGGAGAATATCATAATAAAAATATTCGCGAAATCGCAAGAATAGATACAAGTGAACACTATTCCTATTCAAGGGTTTCAAAAATAAATGCGGAAGCAATTAATTACCTTAGAAATAATGGATATATGTTTACAGAATCAGATAGTACTGTAATTCATATAGATACTATGCAAAGCAAGGTAAATGCTAAACTATACTTTACACATGGTAATGAATACGACATCTCAAATATCGAAGTTGAAAAAAGTGGAGTTGGAAAGGATGATGTAGAAACTGAGCTCATCAAGGAAATTGCAAGTGTAGAAAAAGGTGATAAATATAGTGAAAATGAAATAAGGTTAGCACAAAGCCGATTATATAAGACTAATCTTTTTAATATTGCTTTTGTAAGTAGTTCTTTTGAAGATACGGTAGGTAACCTTGTTCCAGTAAAAATAGCAACTGAAATTGGTAGTATGTATGAAGTTTCACCAGAGATTATTGCAAATAATGAAGATAATAGATTTAACTTGGGTTTGGGTCTTGGATTCTCCAAAAAGAATTTCTTAGGCGATGCAAGAATTTTAACACTAAATGGATCAATTGCTTCACAAAACATTTTTGAATTTATTAAGAATATGTCAGTCTCTGATACTTCAGTAATTGGTTATGCTGATTTGAGATTAATAATGGAACAGCCATTTTTATTTGGAAATAATATTGGAACAAGAGCAGAATTGTATTCAACATTACAGAAAAGAAAAAACGAATATAATACTACTGCAAACGGTATACAATTTAGTCTTAATTTTGAACTTCCAGATTTTGTATATATAACTTCTTTTAGTACATCATGGAATTTTGAGAATTTGAAAATTCTATATCAACAAAGCTATTTATATGATTTGTTTAGAAGATATATTAATGATTCTCCAGAATATACTGATGAAGAAAAAGATTCGCTTGCATCAGTAATTGCTGTTGAAATTGGCAAAGAGACTAATAGTAACAATACACTTCTATCATTCAATTTTGGAGCAAATAAAACAAATGATTTTACATTTCCAACAAGAGGATATAAAACTAATCTATTGATTGGTAATGCAAATGCACTTCCTCTACTCATAAGTAAATTATTCGATAAAGAATCCACTAGTGCTCTCTATTATAAAACACAAATAGATTTAAGTGTTTTCCCCTCACTCTACTATTCAAGTGAAAATGCTTTTGGATTTAAATTTAGAGTCGGATTTATCCATGTTTATGATGGTCTTGAATCATCAGTTCCATATAACCAAAGATTTACAGCTGGGGGCAGCAACTCTGTTAGAGGATGGCAGTCCCGTGATCTTGTACCAGAATTTTCACCAGGGAATTTAGATTATGCTTCAATTTCACCCGCAGATTTAGAAGCAATTTTATTGGATCAAGCTGCTCCTGGTGGTCTTTTTCTATTAGAAGGTTCAATTGAAACAAGAAATAGAATAATAGGAAATATTGGTGGAGCGATTTTTTTAGACTATGGTAATTCTTGGGCTAATGCAAAGGTATTTCGATTTGATGAAATTGCTGTTTCAACTGGATTTGGATTTCGATATTATACTGATTTTATACCTTTCAGATTAGATTTTGGCATTAAGTTATATGATCCTATTAGTGGTGTCCCAATAACAAAACAACGATTTTGGAAAGATACTTTACAAATTCATTTCGCAATTGGTGAAGCATTCTAGAATTCTCATTTCTTGAGCGTAATTTATTTCCTTTAATAAGTTTATAACTTTCAGTAAATTTAAAATCCTATTTTTTGAGGAATTAATATGATTCAAAGTATGACTGGATATGGTAAAGCGAGTGGCAATTCGAATCTTTACACTTTTGAAGTTGAAATAAGAAGTGTAAATAGTAGATTCTTGGATATATCAGTTCGTCTTCCTAGAACATTATCCAGTAAAGAAATAGAGTTTAGAAATTTGATCAAACAACGTGTTAAGCGTGGAAAAGTCACTTTAAATATTAACCTATCTAAAGACGACAGCAATCCAGAAGCTGCAGCTTTTGATCAGGAAAATTTATTGAAAGTAATAGAGACATTAAATCAAGTTAAAAACAAAGCTAAAATTCAAGAAGATCTGCAATTATCACATTTACTTGCATTCCCAGATATTTTTATAAATGACAATTTAGAATTTTCAGAAATAGAATATGAATCAATAAAAATAGCTTTAAATGAAGCAATCAACGAATTGGGAAAAATGCGTAAATCTGAAGGAGAATCACTTTCTCATGATCTTAGGGATAGAGTTCAAAAAATTAATGAACTAAATGAAGAAATTAAAACTCTCAGTAGAGATTCAATTGAAGTATATTTTTCCAAGCTTAAAGATCGAGCTGCTGAACTTGTAGAAGGTATTGCAAATAATGATGACCGCTTAAAAATTGAATTGGCTCTATTAGCAGAGAAGTATGATATTACAGAAGAATCGGTGAGAATGGAAAGCCATTCAAAACAATTTCTTGAGACTTTGGATAGTGGAAATGAAGCCGGCAAAAAATTGAATTTCCTTGTTCAAGAAATGAATAGAGAAGTTAATACAATGGGGAATAAATCTGTTTCATTAGACATAACGAACAAGTCTATTGTTATTAAAGAAGAGTTGGAAAAAATACGTGAACAAATTCAGAATATTGAATAGTACTAGATGAGTAAAGTAATAATTTTTTCAGCACCAAGCGGTACAGGAAAAACGACTATTGTTAGAAGTGTTTTAAAACAATTTCCAGATTTGGTTTTTTCAATTTCAGCAACTACTAGAGAAAAAAGAGGTGTTGAAAAAGATGGTGTTGATTATTTTTTTTTAAGTGAAGGTGAATTTAAAAAGAAAATTGAACAAGATGAATTTGTTGAATGGGAAACGTTTTATGAATACTATTACGGTACTCTAAGAAGTTTTATTGAATCACATTTAAAAGCAAATAAGTCAATTGTTCTGGAGCTTGATGTTAAGGGAGCACTAAAGATAAAAGAATCATATTCTAATGCTGTGAGCATATTTATCAAACCTCCTAGTATCGATGAATTAAAAAACAGATTACGAAAGAGACAAACTGAATCAGATAATGATCTTATAAAAAGATTTGAAAGAGCCGAAATGGAAATGAAGTATCAAAATAAATTCGATTATATTATTGTAAATGATAATTTAGATCGAGCAAAAGAAGAAGTTTATAATATTATAAATAAAGTACTAATTGAGGAGGAATAAATGGCTATTCAAACAGTTAATCTGCGAGATGTGGAAAAAAACACTGAAAATATTTATGAAGCAGTAATTGTTGCAGCAAGAAGAGCACGTCAAATTAATGATGAAGATAAATTGGAATTCAACACATTATTAAGTACAATAATGCCGACAATGGAGGATGACTTTGAGGAAAGAGGTAATCCTGATCAAGAACGTATCTCAGTCGAATTTGAAAAAAGAAATAAATCTCAACTTCGTGCTCTTAACGAATTAATGGATGAAAAAATTAAATTTCGATATCGCGACGAGAACGAGTTTTCAGAGTAATTTAATATTTTAATTACTTTTTACAACAAAATAATATGACAGAAGAGGAAGTCAAAAAACAACTCATAAATGCACTATCTGATCAAAGAGAAATCTTTGGAGATGAAGTGTTCGAAACAATTGACATTCCAGAAATTGTTACAGCTAAAGAAGTTAATAATAACAAAGAACTTAACAGTTTAAATAAAATGGTAGTTAATCACGAAATTAATACTAAAGACTTAGATGATTATAAAAGTATTGATGAATTATTTGATAATATTCATGATTGTCAAAAGTGTGCATTAGGTGAAACGAGAACGAAATTCGTTTTTGGTGTTGGTAATCCAAATGCTGATCTTCTGTTGATAGGTGAAGCTCCAGGTGCGGAAGAAGATAAACAAGGTATCCCATTTGTTGGTAGAGCAGGTAAGTTGCTAACTGATATTCTTAAAGCAATAAACTTTGAAAGAGACGATGTATATATTGCAAATATTCTGAAATGCCGTCCACCCAATAATCGTGACCCACTTCCAAGTGAGCGCGAACTTTGTAAACCTTATTTATATAAGCAAATTGAATTGATCAAACCAAAAATAATTTTATGTCTTGGTAAAGTTGCTTCAAATGTTCTTTTGAATAGTAATGATTCCTTGACAAGATTGCGGAGTGAGGTTCATGATTTTAATGGAATCAAGTTAATGGTAACTTATCATCCTGCTGCACTTCTTAGAAATCCGCATTGGAAAAAAGGAACTTGGGAAGATGTTCAAAAAGTTAGAAAACTTTATGATGAATTAGCAGGTAAATAGAATGGCATCAGAGAAAGAAAATCACGACTTTGAAAAAATAAAATCTGCTTCCATGCAGCCACCTTCTGCGGTTGAGGTTGAAAGGCAAGTACTTGGAGCTATGCTCTTGGATAATGATTCAATACCAAGAGTTTTTGAGATACTTAAAGTAGATTCTTTCTTTGATCCTAAACATAGGTTCCTATTCAGTTCTATCCAATCACTATATGAAGCCAACGAACCTGTTGATACTATTACATTATATGAGGAATTAAATAAAGATGGTAAAACTGAAGAAGTTGGAGGCGTTGCTTATATAACAAAATTATCCCAAGATATTTCTTCTGCAGCCAACGTTGATTATCATGCTAGAATAATTCTTGAAAAGTGGATATTGAGAAAGTTAATAACAACTTCATTAGAAGTTGCTGGTTCAGCTTATGAAGGGAAAGATGATGTGTTTGATCTTCTCGATGATGCCGAAACCAAAATGTTTGGAATTTCTCAGGAGGGAACAAAAGAATCCTTTACATCAATGGATAAAGCAGTAAAAGAAGCATTAGAACTAATAGAAGCAATACATGCAAACAAACTAGGAACTTTTTCAGTTTCTTCAAATTATCATCATCTCGATGATATACTCGGTGGTTTTCAAAAGTCAGATCTAATTATTATTGCAGCAAGACCTTCGATGGGTAAAACTGCTCTTGCACTTTCAGTTGCCCGTAATGCTGCTGTGCAGGATAAAGTTCCGGTTGCAATATTTAGTCTTGAGATGTCAACAATTCAGCTTGCAACAAGATTAATTTCTGCTGAAGCTAAAATTGATGCCCAAAATTTAAGAACGGGAAGATTTAAAGCTTCCGATGGACCAAAAATAAGTAAAACTGTTCATAAGCTTGGTTCTGCCCCGATATACATAGATGATACTCCAGGACTCACTGTTCTTGAAATGAGAGCTAAGGCCAGAAGGCTTAAAAAAGAAAAAAATGTTGGAATGATAATAATTGATTATCTCCAATTGATGTCTGGTTCTGGTAAAGTTGAAAGCAGGGAACGGGAAATATCGATTATATCACGGTCATTAAAAGCGCTCGCTAAAGAATTAAATGTCCCAGTATTAGCTTTATCACAGTTAAACAGATCTGTTGAATCAACTACTGATAAGCGTCCAATGCTCTCACATCTAAGAGAGTCTGGTGCTATAGAGCAGGATGCTGATGTTGTTCTGTTTTTATATAGACCTGAAGTTTATCGAATTGAAACTTATCCAAATGGTGATCCTACTGAAGGAGTTGCTGAGATCATTGTTGCAAAACAGAGAAACGGTCCTACGGGAGATATAAAACTTAAATTTATTAAAGAGTACGCACGATTTGAAAACCTAGATATTTATCATGGTGATATGCCACAAGTTGAAGAGCAAGAGTACCCAACTGAAAAAGATATTCCATTTTAGGAAAAAATAATTATACTATCTCTACCCTGATTTTATCAAACTTCTTAGTACATTAAGATTTTCAATATCCTCTAGCTGTTCTTTCCCTTTTGGAGTTTCCAATATTTTAGGTATATGAGTTAAACGCTGATCATTCATAATATTTGTAAATCCTTCAAGTCCAATAAATCCCTTTCCAATATTTTCATGTCTGTCAACTCTGCTTCCTAATTCTTTTTTACTGTCGTTTATATGAAAACACTTTAATCTGTCTAATCCAATGATCTCATCAAATTCAGTGATCACTTTATCATATTCTGTTTCATCTTTGATGTTATATCCAGCAGCAAAAATATGTGCAGTATCAATACATGCTGTCATTCTATCACTTTCATCAACAAGCTCAATTATTTTTGCAACATGTTCGAATCTGTATCCAATATTTGTTCCTTGCCCTGCAGTTAATTCCAGCATGCTACTGACTTTAAATCCTTTAGTTTCTTGATGGGCAAAGTTTATAGATTCTGCAATCATTTTGATTCCATCTTCTTCACCTTGACCGCCATGAGCACCAGGATGAAAATTAAGATGAGGAATTCCGAGCAATTCACATCTCTCTAATTCATCAATAAAGGAATTTCTTGATTTCTCCAAATTTGATCCATCTTTTGCGCAGAGGTTTATTAAATATGAATCGTGTGAAACAACAAATTCAATATTCGATTCAGATAGTGATGTTTTAAATTTCTCAATTTCTATTTCCTCAAGAGGCTTTGAATACCATCTGTTATTGTTTTTAGTAAAAATTTGTATTGCTGTAAAACCTAACTTTTCAGCTAATGGTATTGACTTTGAAACTCCTCCGGAAATAGATGTATGTGCTCCTAATAATTGTTTCATAATTTCTTTTTTTGTTTATTAACAATTGAATGATTTATTAAATTTATATTATATTAATTTATAATCTTTTAATGGAAACAATATGCAAAAGTTAGTTGAATTATCAAAAAAGGAGAGCAAATATATTGTTGGTCTAATGTCTGGTACTTCATTAGATGGAGTTGATGTTGCTCTAATTGAAATTCATGGTAATTGGATTGAAACCAAAATCAATTTGATTGGCTATTTAGAATATCCATTTCCAAATGGATTGAAAGAAACTATTTTAAAAAATTCAATGAGAGAAACAAGCAACGTTGAAGATATTACTAGATTAAATTTTCTTATACCGCAAATATATAATGAAGCAATTGATTCGTTATGTAACGAAATAGAGTTCGATAAATTAAAAATTGATCTGATTGGAAGTCATGGCCAGACAATTCACCATCTTCCAAATAGTGTAGAATATTTCGATCATCAAGTTTCATCAACACTACAGATTGCTGACCCTGCAGTTTTAGCAAAACTCAGTGGAATACTAACAGTAGGGGATTTTAGAACCGGTGATGTTGCATTGGGTGGACAAGGAGCACCTCTCGTTCCATATTTTGATTATTTAATTTTCCATTCAAATGATAAAAATAGAGCGCTCCTAAACATTGGAGGTATTTCGAATATAACAGTGCTGAATAAAAAAGGAACTCAGCAGGATGTTCTTGCATTTGATACAGGTCCCGGGAATATGATGATTGATCTATTAATGAAAAGATTTTTTAATAAAGAATATGATGAAGATGGAGTAATTGCGAGTAAGGGAAAATTCAATGAAGACCTTTTTATTGCTCTAACTGCTAAGGATTCCTTTATTGAAGCTTCACCTCCCAAATCAACTGGTAGGGAATATTATGGTGAAGAATTCCTCGATCAAATATTTAATGAATTCGCAAAAGTCTCACCTGAAGATTGGCTTCATACAGTAACTAAGTTCACTGCTTATGCAGTTCACAGGAATTATGAAAAATTCATTAAAGAAGAAACACAAATAGACGAACTGTTTATTAGTGGTGGCGGTGCGAAAAATAAATCTCTTTACAAATCATTTTCAGAATATTTTGGAAAAGGCACTGAAGTTAAAATAATTGACGAAATCGGGATTTCTTCAGATGCAAAAGAAGCAATTTGTTTTGCTGTGCTGGCTAACGAAACAATCAGCGGGAATACTTCAAATATTCCAAGAACTACAGGAGCATCAAAACCAACAATTTTAGGGAAAATATGCTTGCCTTAATTCTTAAGTGAATTAAGTTTTTCTCGCAAGATCTCATTGACCGCTTGAGGATTGGCTTTCCCTTTGGTTTCACGCATTACTTGTCCGACAAAAAAGCCTATTACAGTTCCTTTCCCTTTTAGGAATTGCTCAACTTGCGGCTGATTATTAGAAATTATTGTATCAATAATTCCTTCCAATGCAGAGGTATCCGTTATTTGAACAAGGTTTTTCTCTTTAACAATTATAGCTGGATCATTATCGCTTTTCAACATTTCAGGAAAAACATCTTTAGCAATTTTTCCGCTGATAGTCTTATCGTTAATTAGGTTAATTAATTTCCCTAAATTTTCCGGTGATATAGGAAACTTAGTGATCTCAATTTTATCTTCTTTAATTATCTTAAGTACATCTCCCATTACCCAATTACTTGCTGATTTATAATCATCTGTGACTGTTAATACTTTTTCATAATAATCCGCAAGAGGTTTAGTACTTGTCAGAATCTCTGCATCATATTTAGGTAGGTTGAATTGTGATACAAATCTTTCTAAGCGTGCTTCGGGCAATTCCGGGAGTTTGCTCTTAATCTCATTTTTCCAATCATCATCAACAATTATCGGCATTAGATCAGGTTCAGGGAAGTAGCGATAATCGTGTGATTCTTCTTTACTCCGCATAGGAAACACATCTTCCAGATCAGCATCCCATAAAAGAGTCTGCTGAGTTATTTTTCCTCCTTCCTCAAGGATCTCTATCTGTCTGTTGATTTCCACATTGATTGCTTTTTCAACATTCCGGAAAGAGTTCATGTTTTTTACTTCTGCTTTTGTCCCAAGTTCAGTTTCACCCTTTAGTCGAATAGAAATATTTGCATCACATCGAAGTGACCCTTCTTCCATGTTGCCATCGCAAATATCAAGATAGGTTAATATTTGTTTAAGTTTGGTTAGATATAAATATGCTTCTTCAGCTGTTCGCATATCAGGTTCACTAACAATCTCGATCAGTGGAACACCGCTTCTATTAAGGTCAACGTGTGTATCTACACCTTGATCATGGATTGACTTACCGGCATCTTCTTCCATATGGATTCGTGTAATACCCAGTCTTCGCTCTGTTCCATCAGAAGTAGTAACATCCATATATCCGATGCCGCAAATTGGTTCTTCAAATTGACTTGTCTGCCATCCTTTAGGTAGATCGGGATAAAAATAATTTTTTCGTGCAAATATTGAGCGCTCATTTATCTTACAGTTAACTGCAAGTCCCATCAACACAGCATATTCAACAACTTTTTTATTAAGTACCGGAAGCACACCAGGGTGACCAAGACAAATTGGACATACATTAGAGTTTGGTTCACTCCCAAACTTTGTAGAGCAACCGCAGAAAATTTTCGATTCAGTTGATAGTTGAGCATGTACTTCAAGACCAATTACGGCTTCATATTTTGAATTCATATCTAAGGAGTAATTACTTTGAAAATTAGAAGTCAAAATATAATGATAAATGAGAAAAGAAATTTATAGGGATATGAAGTCCCGTTTTAGC
>JBDLIN010000054.1:0-18205 GCA_039714835.1 Bacteroidota bacterium
CCAGACAAAACCTTTAACATTATTAACTATGGTGCTAAGAGCGATGGAAAAACAAAGAATACAAAAGCATTTAAAGCAGCTATAGGTGCCTGTTCCGCTGCTGGTGGTGGAACAGTGTTGGTTCCTTCAGGTAAATGGTTCACAGGTTCTATACATTTAAAGAGTAATGTTAATCTTCATTTTGAAGAGGGAGCGGAATTACATTTTAGTGAGAATCCCAATGACTACTTACCTGTTGTTCTAACCCGTTGGGCAGGTTTAGAAGTTTATAATTATTCTGCATTGATTTACGCAAATGGATGTGAGAATATTGCAATTACTGGTCCGGGCAAATTGTTTGGTCATGGAGAAAGTTGGTGGGGATGGAAAAAAAGAGGTGAAAACACGGCCAAATTTGTCTATGAGAACCAGGTATTAAAAGATATTCCAACCGAAGAGCGAATATATGGAACACCTATTGCCGGACTTAGACCCCAATTTATAAATCCGGTTAATTGCAAAAATATACTCTTTGAAGGTTTTACAATTGCTGCTCCTGGACCATTCTGGACTTTCGATATAACTTATTGCGAAAATGTAATTGTTCGTGGTTTGCGAATTGATACTTACGGTGGAGCAAATACAGATGGTATCAATATAAACTCTACAAAAAATGCATTAGTTGAATATTGCTTAATAAATTCAGGAGATGATTGTGTTGCCCTTAAATCAGGTATTAACGAGGATGGGTGGCGTATTGGTATTCCGACTGAAAATGTTGTTATACGTAATATTAAAGGACTTGAAGCACATGGAGGTATTGTAATTGGCAGCGATATGTCAGGTGATGTCCGAAACATATATGCTCACAACTGCAAATTTATTGGAACAGACAGAGGTATTCGCCTGAAATCTAATGCATCTCGTGGTGGAGTTGTTGAAAACATCTATTACGATAATATTGAAATGAAAGATGTTGAGGGAGAGGCTATTATTATAAACACTGACTATGGTGCATACATGGCATCAGGCGATAGTAAAGCATACCCAGTATTTCGTGATCTGAAATTCAGTA
The DNA here is from genome assembly GCA_039714835.1 of Bacteroidota bacterium. Classification (GTDB taxonomy): domain Bacteria; phylum Bacteroidota; class Ignavibacteria; order Ignavibacteriales; family Melioribacteraceae; genus SZUA-22. The sequence goes on from JBDLIN010000054.1 coordinate 1,055, forward strand.
ATATTACATGCAATAATGCTGGAGTGGCTTTGAATATGATGGGTACTGCTAACAGCACAATCAAAAATATTTCTTTAAAGAATATTAAAATTGAAGCTGAAGCAGGAATGAAGTTCAATTGGGTAAACGGAATTGACATTGAAAATGTAGAAAGTATTGCAAAAAATGGGGATGATATAAGTTTTAGGAACTGTAAAAATATAAACGGTTATGTACAAAAAGAATCTGAAGCTAAAACTAAAACTGAAAATATTAGTGAAAAGAAAATTAAAGTTGATATAGAAATTACTCGTGAATCAACAAACCAATGTCCCGATTGTCCAAGTATTTTCTTTAATTCAGGAAATCCAGGATTAGTGGGAGAATATTTTAACAATAAAAACTTAGAAGGAGAACCTGTATTTGCAAGAATTGATAATCAGATAAAATTTAACTGGGATCATGGTTCACCAGCAAGTGATATTAGCAAAGATAAATTCTCGATTAGATGGACTGGACAGTTAAAGGCCCCAGGAAGTGGAGAATATGAGATTGGATTAAAATCAGATAACGGATTTAGATTATTTCTAAATAATAAATTGAAAATAGATGCTTGGGATAGTCATGAAGCGGGAAGGTTTAAGGGAGAAGTTATTGAGTTAGAGAAGGATAAATTCTATGATCTGAAGATTGAATATTTTGAAAATGTAGGAAGCTGTAGTGCTATTTTCAGTTTAGAAAAGTACGAAGAAAGACCTGAAATACCTCTAGTGTATAAAGAAACAAATGTAAAGAAGTTAATATCAATTAATAATACAGCAGATGTCAGCAAATTAAGAGAAGATCTTATTCAATTCATTTTTGGTAAGAAGAAATTGCAACACAATATAATGCCGACTGAAATTAAAGAGAATATCAAAGATGAAAAATACAATGATATTAAGTCATTGGAATCGATTACAGAAATAGTTGTTAAAATGGACTTTGGATTAGATTCAAAAATTTACCATTTCATTCCGAAAAACAAAAAAAATAAAGTAATTTTATATCATCAAGGACACAGAGGAGATTTTATTAATGGTAAATCGGTAATAAAAGAATTCCTCGATAATGGTTATTCTGTAGTAGCATTTTCAATGCCTCTGCTTGGAATGAATAGCCAACCAAGAGTGAATATTCCAAAATATGGTTTACTCAAATTAGAAAAACATGATCACTTAAAATTTTTAAAACCTACATCCGGTCATTCCGTAAAATATTTTATTGAGCCAATTATAACCACAATTAATTATCTAGAAAGGGAATTCAATTATAGTGAAATTGAAATGGTCGGTCTTTCAGGTGGTGGTTGGACAACAACTTTAGTTTCTGCAATTGATTCAAGAATAAGGAAGAACTTTCCTGTAGCCGGTAGTTATCCTGTGTATTTACGTTCGGAATCAGACAGAGATTGGGGAGATTGGGAGCAAACCATTCCGGATCTTTTACAAACTGTAAATTACTTAGAGTTGTATATATTAGGTGCTTATGGAAATGGTAGAAAACAAGTACAAGTCATTAATAAAAATGATGCTTGCTGCTTTGCTGGGACAAAATGGAAAACCTATTATTCAGAAGTTGTCAATAGGGTTAAAGAACTAAACGAAGGGACATGGGATTTATGGCTAGATAATACACATAATGAGCACAAGATCTCAGAGTACATTCTGCAAAATATTATAGGTGAAATTGAAAAATAGAAAACAACAAATTCAAAATAATTTAAAAACATTGAACTAATTTTAACTTAAAATTGGAGAAAAAAATGAAAAATGATCGAAGAGATTTCTTAAAAAAAATGCTGATTGCCGGTGCTGGAATAACAATGATTGATCCATCATCATTTTATGGAATGGGGACAAAACCAAAAATGCAGCTTGGTCTTGTTACTTATCTTTGGGGTAGAGATTGGGATTTACCGACTTTAATTGCAAATTTGGAAAAAACTGGCTACATGGGTGTGGAATTGCGAACTGAACATGCTCATGGAGTTGAGACAAGCCTTTCAGCGAAAGAACGCTTGGAAGTTAAAAAACGATTCAAAGACAGTCCGGTTACCTGTTTGGGATACGGTTCAAACTTTGAATATCACAGCCCTGATCCTGATGAAGTTAAAAAGAATATTGAGGGAACTAAAGAGTATATTAAATTATGTAAAGATATTGGAGCTACTGGAATTAAAGTAAAGCCTAATGGTATGCCTGAAGGGATTCCTGAGGAACAAACAATTGCTCAAATAGCCAAATCGTTTAACGAGGTTGGAAAATACGCAAGTGACATGGGACAACTTATTAGAGTAGAGGTTCACGGCAAAGTAACTGAGCAAATACCTTATATGAAGCGCATCTTTGATCAGGTAACAGAAGATAGCGTTAAAATATGCTGGAATTGTAACGAACAAGATCTATGGGAACCAGGATTGGAGGCAAATTTTAATTCGGTAAAAAAATGGTTTGGCGATACGGTACATATTCGCGAGATGAATGTAGGTGATTATCCATATCAACAATTGTTTAATCTATTCGGCGAAATGAATTATGACGGTTGGATACTGCTTGAAGCACGTACAAAACCTGCTGACAGAATTGCTGCACTGAATGAACAGCGAGAAATATTTAACAAGATGATCGCTAATATTTAAATTAAAAAGGATGAGAGTCATGAAGAAAAGTCGTAGAGATTTCATTAAAACTACTGGCATTGCGGGATTAGGTCTAACTGCTGGGAGTGTAATGAAAAGTTATGCGTCGGAGTTGGAACAGAATGATTCAAATCTTCCTCAGTTTATTAATGATCATGAAAAGAAACATATTCAGCATTTCAACATGTCAGGTTATACCGCCCCAAAAATTAGTAATGTTCGAATAGGGGTTATTGGACTTGGCCAGCGAGGACCTTCACATGTGAAAACCATGAGCCGTATAGATGGTGTTGAAATAAAAGCTCTATGTGATCTTCGACCCGAAAAAGCAGTTGAGACAAAGAAACTTCTGGATAAAACTGATCATGATCCTGAACTATATTCAGGCTCTAAAGACGAATGGAAAAAACTTTGTCAACGTAATGATATTGATCTTGTTATTGTAACTACTCCGTGGTATATGCATACTGAGATGGCAGTTTATGCAATGGAGCAAGGTAAACATGTGGCATCAGAGGTTCCTGCTGCTGCAACAGTTGAGGAAGCATGGAAACTGGTTGAAACTGCTGAACGTACAAGAAAACACTGCATGATGCTTGAAAACTACTCTTACATGCCTTTTCAATTGTTAATGCTGAATATGGCTAAAAAAGGTTTCTTTGGTGAAATAGTTCATGGAGATTGTGCTTATAATACGAGTAAAATGGGAAATAACTTTAATAAAAACAAATATTGGAATATGTGGTGGCTGAGGCAGTATGGTTCACGCAAAGGAAATATTTATCCAACGCATGGATTGGGACCGGTTGCACAAATGATGGATATTAACAGAGGAGATAAATTTGAGTTTCTTATCTCGGTCGAAAGTAAAGATTTTATGATGCAGGCTAAGGCAAGAGAATTAGCAGCTACTGATAGTTTCTTCGATGAATTTAAGGATTTGGACTATCGTGGAAATATGAGTACTACTATCATAAAGACTACTCAAGGGAGAACTATTATGTTGCAGCATGATGCAACATCACCTTCACCTCATAATATGATTCATGGTGTGTACGGGACAAAAGGTTCGGCGTTATACGATCCGCAGCCCCCAAGGATTTCAACAGGGAATCATAAATGGGCATCACCAGAGGAATTTGAGAGGATTAAAGAAAAATATACCCCTGAAATATTTCATAAGATGGATGAATTATCTAAAAACAGTGGACATGGCGGATCTGATCTAAAAATTGATTGGCATTTAATTGATTGCTTACATAATGGACTACCTCTTGACCAGGATGTATACGATGCGGCGGCATGGAGTTCAATATTACCTTTGACTGATTGGTCAGTGAGGAATAATTCAAATTCAATTAAAGTACCTGATTTTACAGCAGGTTCATGGAAAACCAATAAACGCAATATGGATATAAATTTAACGAGAGGTGGAAATACAAAAGTAAAAATTTAGGTTCTAAATCGTATCAATATTATTAAAATATAAGATTAATCAGATAATTATAAATAATCCATTGTGTAAAATAGAATTCAACCCCTATAGGGTTGTAGCAATTCTTACTTTTTGCCCAACCATAGGTTGCACCTATGGTTATTATGAATTTGACAGCTTTGCTGTCATCAATAGAACTACGGAGTAGTTCAATATTAATAACTATGGGTGAAACCCATAGTAAGAGGATCAAAGCTATGAAACAACCCTAAAAGGGTTGAAGTATAATACATTATATTAACAAATATGTACTTTGTAAAATCGTAATAATTAATTGCAGAAGTTTTTGAACTTCTCACACAACGAGTCAAAATAATTAAAACAGAGCAGTAAAATGATCCCAAAACAATATAATAAACTCCTCGGCGACAAACTGCTTCCAGTCGATATAGTACTCGCACCTGAATGGTGGAATAAACATGAAGGAATTTCATTTGATAGAGATTTTTTCTTTCATCCAGTTCGTAGAATTGAAGATGAACAAAAAATGGAAAAAGTACTCTATGAAAAATGGGGGAAATACGGTTTAGGTAATCAGAAAGATGAACAACGTCCGGAGGTAGGAGCTGTACATTTAGCTTCCGGGTTTATGTTGTCAGAGATGCTAGGGTGTGATGTTGAATATACTGAAGATCATCCTCCACAAGTAATAGCAGCTAAAAGAGAAGACTTAAATTTGGATCCCGATTCTGCTTTCAAGTCAATTTCTTTTAAAAAATTTGAAAGTATGTTTGAAAAGTTGAAAAGTAAATATGGGTATTTGTCAGGCGATGTCAATTGGGGTGGTATTCTGAATATTGCATTGGATATTCGAGCCGAATCTATTTTTATGGATATGCTAATGCAGCCTGAAGAAGTCAAGGAATATTTACTAAAAATAGCTAATGTTATTGAAAAGTTTATATTTGGTTTAGCAGCAGAAACGGGAAGCACTTCAATTTCAGTAAACCGCAACGTACGCAATCTTAACAAACCAATTTTTTTACACTCTGAGTGTTCTCATACAATGATATCATCAGAAGATTATGAGCGATTTCTTCTTCCATTTGATATTGAATGGAGTAGAACGAATCGTCCTTTTGGGATCCATTATTGCGGCGAAGATCCTCATCGTCATGCAGAGAGCTTTGCTAAAATACCACACCTTGATTTTTTAGATGTTGGATGGGGTGGAGATGTGAAGATACTTAGAAGACATCTGCCAGACACATTTTTTAATATTCGTCTTAGTCCGGTTGAGCTAGTAAATCAAACAACAGATGAAATAAGAAATATTATCACTCGTCTTGTCAATGATTCTGGGAATCCCTATTTGACAGGAGTTTGCTGCATAAATATGGATGATAAAATTACTGATGAAAAAATCACAGCAATTTTTGAAACAGTAGAAATCCTTAGAGCTCAATATCAAAAAAATGGAGAAACTTATCTTTCAGATTGAAAAGAAAACTGATAGTATTTCAGAGGATGAAGTTAAGCGATACCTTGATATACTTGAACGGCAAATTGATATTGAACATATCCGTTCTGTTGAAGAAAAACAGTTAAATGTATTTAATTTTGAAAAAGTAGATCGATTACCAATAATAATCTCAACAAGAGATGATGTTGCTCATAAAACATCCAATGCAATTGATTGGCCTGGTTTTCCATTTGGTCAGATGTGGAATGATTATGGAGCAATGCTGCTAAATGAATTAAGACCAGTTTACGAAAGCATCAAACTGAAAGATGATAAGGTATTTTCACTTCGTCCTAATTTATCACAAATATTTGTACCATCTCTCTTTGGAGTTGATGCTTCTTATCCTGACGATCAACTTGACTCAATGCCTGCAGTTAAATCTCAACTTACGTTTCAGCACTTGAAAGAAATTAATGTGAATGAAATAGATTTTAAAAAACATTGGATCATAAAAAAGTATTGCAATATTGTAGATACTTGGAAAGAGTTGCTTTCAGATTTTCCTAAACTTAAAGAAGTCGTTCATTTTTCCTTACCTGATCTACAAGGTCCATTCAATCTCTACTTTTTATTAAGAGGTACTGAGGCATATACAGATGTTATTTTGGAGTCAGATTTTACTCATGATCTAATGCAAAAAATTACTTCAATTTTAATTGATGTAACAAATTATTTATCAGACTTTATTGAATACAATGGAATCAGTTATTATTGGAACTACTCTTATCCTGGGAAAATTAGAAATGTAGATGACAATTCAATTCAGATATCGTCTGATCTATATAACGAATTTGTTTTACCTTACAATCAGATGTTAGCACAACAATGCAGTGGTGGTATCCATCATTACTGCGGTCAAGGTGATCACATCATAGACCAAGTTTTGAATATCGAAGGAAATGTAGGTCTTAATTTTGGTAATCCTGAGATGCAAAATTGGGAAACTATATATGAAAAAGCACAAAAGTATAAAGTAGTTTTACTTTACGACAGAGTAATCCCAATAGAAAAATTCAAAGAATTAGATCGAGGTGTGATAATGAAAATAATTGTTTCTTCTCTTGAAGAAGGTAAAAGAATACTAGAAAACCATTATAAATAAAATAAAGGATAATAAGTGTTTGGATTGGGTCTAATAGATATTGTTGTTATTGCTACCTATTTCGTAGTCATAATTGCCATAGGTTTTTGGTCAATGAGTAGAATAAAAAATCAAGAGGATTACTTTTTAGCAGGAAGACGTTTTGGTAAATTTATTCAGACCTTTGCTTCTTTTGGTCAGGGAACTTCGGCTGACACTGCAGTTGGTGTTTCCACAACAACATTCAGTAATGGTGCGGCTGGGATCTGGAGTTCGCTCATTTATCTTTTTACAACTCCTTTGTACTGGCTGGTAATGCCTTGGATGCGTCGCCTACGATTATTAACCTTAGGCGACTTCTTTGAGGAACGATATGGATCAAAAGCTTTAGCAGGAGTTTATGCCGTTATTGGAACTATCGGGATGATGGCCATTCTTTCTGTTGGTTTCAGTGCGGTAACAAAAACTGTTGCAGCCCTTACTCCAAAACAAGTTCATGAGTTTTCGCTTGAAGAAAAACTTGAATATGAGATGGCGAATGAGTTTGAAGTACTTAAGACAACTGACTATAGATCTTTAAGTACTGATCAAAAGGAAAGGTTGGCAGAACTTAATCTGATCAATCCCCAAAAAACATTTTCCCAAATAGACCAAAATATCCTGATGTGGTTTATTGTCTTTATTGTCATGGCTTATGCAATAACCGGTGGTTTGGAAGCAGCATTTATTACAGATACAATTCAAGGAATATTTATAATAATTCTTTCATTTATTTTGATCCCTTTTTCACTCTCTAAAATTAATGCAATCTATGGAGGTGATGGAATAGGAGATTCTTTTCGCATTATTCATGAACAGCTTCCTGAATCAGCTTTTGAGATATTCGGTTCACCAGCGGCTATCGATTTTACATGGTATTATATTTTAGCTCTTGCAATTATGGGCGCATTGAATGTGGTTATTCAGCCAAATTCTCTAGTAGCAAATGGATCTGCTAAGAATGAATATGCTGCCAGAGTAGGATTTGTAGCAGGCAGTTTTATGAAACGATTTGTAACTGTATTTTGGGGATTTTTTGCCATAACGGCCATAGTTCTTTATAGCGGAGAAATAACAAATCCAGATTATGTTTGGGGATATGCCACACTGGATCTGTTAGGTGGTCTGAATATTGGATTAATTGGATTGATGATCGCTAGTCTTTTAGCTGCTCAAATGTCAACATCAGATTGCCTGATGATAACCAGTTCTAGTTTGTTAACTCACAATTTATACCGTCCTCTTTTTCCAAATAAATCTGAATCACATTATGTTTGGGTAGGTAGGATAGCTGGAGGTACTGTACTTATTGGTGCTGCATTAATCGCAATGCAATTTGATTCTATATTGCAAATATTAAAATTCATGTGGGAGGTAAATGTAACTGTAGCAGCAAGTTTTTGGTTGGGGATGAAATGGCGTAGGGCCAACCTAAAAGCTGCATGGGCATCTATAGGTGTTACTTCTATTCTCTTTTTTATTCTACCTTCATTGCTACCAATATTTTGGAACGGTTTAACTTTTGAAAAATCTCTGTTAAAGAGAACAGATCATGCACCGGTTGTACGTGAATATAATGCCAAGGCACCCGATGTTCAAACTCGATTAGATGAAATTTCAAATTGGGAAAACTTATCTGTGGAAGACAGGAAAAATATAACTGCTCTAAAACAATTAAAAATTGGAGATAAATTTAAAAAGACATATATCTTGCCACAAAAAGCGATCTTCTGGACAAAAGGCATTAAAAAAACAAATAATGGAATATTTGGTGGATCAGGTATGTTAAATATTGAGTTAGTATTCATCGATTGGATAGGTTTCGATTTAAGTAAAAACTCTTATGCACTTAATGAAACAATACGGATAATTATCAGAACTGTTGTACCGTTTATTGTATTCATATTAGTTGTGTTTTTTACTAAATGGGAAAAGAATGATCGTGTTGATAGATTTTTTACTAAGATGAAAACAAAAGTGGCAGATAATCCTGAGTTAGATATTAAAGAATTGAATCTTTCTTATGCAAACCCAAGTCGTTTTGATCACATGAAAATTCTACCGACCTCTGCATGGGAATTTGATAAGTGGGATAAAGAGGATATTGTTGGTTTTTCACTCTCGATTGTAGGTGTATTTGCTGTAATTGGACTGCTGGTTTTATTTGTTTCAATTGGAAGTTAGATAAGAGTATTAGGTGATGAAAGTATTTGATAATAGTATTGCCGATTCCCAAGCCACTCCGGTAGATGCAATATCACCAGAGAAGTTCGATTTCGAAGCATATATCAATTATGAAAATTCTCTCAAAGAAAAAAAACAAGAATTTTGGCATAAGGATTCAGGTGTTTTAGTTTATCGCAGAATGCGTGTTGCTGAAGTTTTTTCTCATGGTTCAAAGAATATGAAGAATTCGTTAGAATTACAACTTGGTGCTTTACAGAAAAGTATGGCATACAAGTCTGATATCCCAAATTTTTTAGAACCTTGGTATGGGATAGGTACTATTGCTGCAGCTTATGGCGCATCTTATTGTTGGGTAGAAGGACAAGCACCAGCAATAAAACCATTATTCAATAATGTTAAGGATGCTCTTGCTTACGATCCTGTACAAGTTAGCAAAACAGAAATTGGCAGACACACACTGGAAATGATTGAATACTTTTTAGAAAAAACAAAAGGGAAACTACCGCTATCACTTACTGATACTCAATCACCGCTAAATGCAGCTTGTAATATTGTTGATATTTCTGGATTTATGATGGATACAGTTATGAATCCGGATGGCATCAAAGAGTTTCTCGATAGAATGGCTGATCTATTAATAGATTTTACTCAAGAACAGCTAAATCTTATTGGTGATAATATTGTTTGGCCGGGACATGGTTTTGCATCTTCTAGAGAATTTTCAGGAATAGGAATGAGTGATGATAATATGTTGATGCTCTCGGGTGATTCATATATTGATTTGATTATTCCAAGTAATGAAAAATTTGGAAATGCATTTGGAGGCCCTGCTTTTCATTCATGCGGAAATTGGGCAGATCGTATTAAATATATTATGAAAATTAAAAATATTAAAATGGTTGATGGTGCATTTTCAGAAGAGACAGATCCTAATCCTAATTACATTGAACCATTTCAATCTTTTGCAAATAAAGGTATAGCGCTAAATGCGAGAATAGTAGGTGATATAGATACCGTTACTGAAATTGTAAAAGAACTTTGGCAGTCTGGAATGAAACTAATTGTAGTCACTTATTCTCAAACTCCTCAAGAGCAGGAAATGGTTTATGATCGTATTCATGAAATTTGTGTTTAATATAAACAGAAAAAGATATTTGTAGTAGCTTTTTCAATTTATAAAACACTGTTAGTAGCACTTATCACTATTTAAATAATTATTATTGAATAAATATATTCTTCTTCTATCATCAATTTTGATGAGAAAATTCAATAAATTTTTGATATTATGCAAACGATTGTCTAAATTTAACAATCGATATTGTTAAACATTTAGAATAATTTTCTCATGAGAATTTTTAAGTTATTTTTTACTTCTATCCTCTTCTTATTCTTTACACTCAATTGTACTCAAAATGATATTAAAACAAACCCGAGTGATCTCGACCAAATACTTTTTGAATTTCATGATTCCTCATCTAACAAAGTTTTAATTGCAGCACATAGAGCATCAAATAAAATCTATCCTGAAAACTCGCTTGCTTCTATTCAGTATTCAATTGATTCAGGAGTTGATATAGTTGAAATCGACATCAGAACAACAAAGGATGGGAAATTAGTTTTGATGCATGATGGATCAGTTGACAGAACTACTAACGGTGAGGGAGATGTTAAAGATATTATCTTTGTTGAATTACAGAAATTGGAATTAGAAAAAGAATCGGATGAACCATATTTACACAAAGTCCCTTTAGCAGAGGAAGCACTGAATCTTGCTCATGGTAAAATCATGATCGATCTAGATATTAAAGATGTTTATATAAAACCTCTCGTTGACTTGGTTCATAAAACAAATACTGAAAAACAAGTCCTTTTCTTCGATAGCGATTTTGCTGTTTTGGATTCTGTACTACTTCTGGATTCAACTTTAATGGTTATGCCTCGTGCTCATTCTTTAGAGGAGGTAGAAAAAATAATAGAAAGATATCATCCGCCAGTTATTCACATTGATCCTGACTTTTATACAGAAGAAGTTGTTAATGCAATTAAAGATAATGGCGCACGCATTTGGATAAACGCTCTCGGTTTTGCAGATGCAAAAGCGATGATTGGACTAGTTGATATTGGTTATTCTCCGTTGATTGATGGGGGGGCAAATATTATTCAAACAGACTTTCCCCTGACTTTATGTCAGTTTCTAAAAAGAAAAAAATTAAAATAAAAGAGGGATTACAATGAAAACAACACTTTTTAACTCGTTATTCACCATTTTATTTATTATAGCATTTCTATTATCAGGATGCAGCGATGAAGCTATCCAATATGAAACTAATACATTCATTAAGGATTGGCTGATTGTTGGTCCGTTTCCTAATTGTGAGGATTGCTCAACTACTGATTTTCATCATGATGCAAAGTGTGATGGATTCTATACCGATTATCTTGAATCAATCGGTGGTGAAAAAAATGCAGTTCCAACTGAAGGAATGAAAATATCAGTGTCTGAAAAAAACATTGAGAGAACTTGGTTTAAACTCCAAAGCACCAAAGATAAAATTCATCTTACGGATTTAAAGCCCAAAGATATGGTTGTTGCTTATGCCTTCTGTCAGGTTGAGTCGCCAAAAGATCAAAATAGTATTCTTTCAATTGGAAGTAATGATGGAATCAGAGTCTTTCTTAACGGGGAAGAAATTCATGAAAGTCATGAATATAATGGACGCTGGCTTCAGGCAGATAATGATTATGTCCCGGTTCAGTTAAAGAAAGGTATTAACAATTTAATGCTTAAGATTGATCAAGGCACAGGTGATTTTGGTTATGTTGCAAGATTTTTAGATTACGATTCTACAATAACAAAAATTCGAACTAATTTGGATTTGTATAAAAGACTAAAAGTCGTAGCAATTGCAGATACATTAGTTGCTACTTTCGGAACCCGCGATAAAATTTCTGTTCTAAATCCAGAAGGGAAAGTAAAAATAGAACTTATCCATGAGAAAAAAGGTAAACTGAACGAACGAACAGTAACACCGGGAGAAGACGTGGAATTCTTATTGAAAAGGATTCCAAAAGGATTCTTAACTGTTAAAGCAGAATTTCCGACATCTAACGATGGAGTTATAACTTCAGAAACAAGATATTACAACGGTAAGTTAAAAAGACATCCAAGAGTAAAAAGGATGACTAAAGATCTGACTATTCTTGATGATCAGGGGAATAGTTTCTTCCCAATTGGAACTTATGGTGCTCCAGTTGAGGATTACAAAAAATTAAAAGATGCTGGTTATAATTTTGTTGTAGCATCTGCTGAAAATTTGGATAAAGTACATGATGCCGGATTATTAGCTGCTATTCATGTCCACGGTAAAACACCGCAAGAATATTATGAATTTATCAGTAAATACAAAGATCATCCCGCAATCTTATGCTGGATGTTATATGACGAACCGGGTTACAACAAAGCAGATTTACAATATATTTACGATATTTATAATGCTGCATATGAAGCTGATAAGGTGCATCCATCCTATTTGGTTATAACAAACAATTCTGTTTATAAATCATTCGGACCATTGTGTGATGTGCTTGCAATTGATACATATCCAATTACTAATGGCACGATTGAAGGTGTTGGAAATAATATTGCACTGGCTTATAAACAATTGAATAATAAAGTACCAATTTGGCATTGCGGTCAGATGTTTACTTGGCCTGAACAGAGACGGCCAAATCCGCAGGAACACCGATTTATGACATATCATGCTCTAATGAATGGAGCTAAGGGAATGTTATGGTATACTTATAAAGGGTATGGACAATATCTCCCTGTTGATGATCCGGAATTATGGGAAGCACAGAAAAAATTGTTAGCAGAAGTAAATGTGCTTTCACCGATGTTTTTAAAATCCGGTTTTGGTAAAGAAATTCAAGTAGGCCAAGGAGATGAATCTGTTAAAGCTATTATTAAGAAGAATTCTATTGGAACATTTGTTATTGCAGCGAATATTTCAAAAATAGAAACAATTCAACCGGAACTTAAGATCACTAAGAAATACGATGGGAATATTAATGTCTTTAATGAAAATAGAACAGTGGTTGCAAAGAATGGAATTTTGATTGATTCATTCAAACCACTGGATGTTCATATTTATAAATTAAAATGATATTAACTGAAATTAAAAATATTACAGAAATAGAGTACTAAATGAATGAGAATAAATTTAAAAAAATAATAGTTATAGGCTTAATCATCACCTTTATTTCATGCAGTGAAGACCTTGTTGGACCAGCACCGTCTGGAGCATATTTATATAAGGGGTATGACTCCTTAGGGACTAAAGTTGTTGAAGGTTGGTTAACAATGGATTTTGAAGATTCAACTAATATTACGGGTCAATGGTTTTTCAAGAAAATTGGAAATCAAAATATTGGCCCTCAGGATGGAGGTGGAAAACTCGTGGGTGGTCAAAATGAAGATATTACATGGATTTCGTTGAATCCAGATGTTAGAGACAACAATATTCATTTGCGAGGTACAATTAAGAATAATAGGTACAGTGGGAAATGGATATGGGGGACTGTTAGTGGAATTACTAACCACGGAACATTTGAAGCAAATAATAGTGATGATTAAAATATATAATACAGGCAAATAAAGATGAAAACAAAAATAATAACTTTGCTTATAGCTATTTTATTAGTAACGGCATGTCAACAGCAAGACTCACAAAAAACTATTGATCTATCTAAGGATTGGAAATTCTCAACCGATGAAAATAATGTAGGAATGACAGAAAAATGGTATTCGAGTAATTATGATGACTCCAAATGGGATATGCTTGATGCTGGAAAGAGATGGGAAGATCAAGGATATAAAGATTTAGACTCATTGGCATGGTATAGAAAAGCTGTTGATATTCCAGCAGGCTGGCAAGGAAGTGATGTTTGGATAAAATTTGGCGGGGTAAATGATGCATACGAGTTGTTTGTCAATGGTGAAAGTGTAAGCTTTTTTGGTGAAGCAAATTATAGCGTTGCAAGTAAGCCGACCTTTTCAAAGATTACCAAATACGTGAATTATGGAGAAACAAATTATATTACCTTGCAAGTTAATGACTGGGGAAATAGTGGAGGACTATGGCATCTACCCGTTGTTTTAACAACAGACGAAAATGAAATTAATAACATAATGGGTCCAATGTCTCAAACGCAATATACTCCAGAGGATTTAGGATATGAGCTTTTCTGGGAAGATCAATTTGATGGTGACAAACTTGATCCTACGAAATGGGCAGTAAGAGGTGTTGGACCACGTAGAGTGGGATACAATTCAGCACAAGCAGTGAAAGTAAAAGATGGATATTTAGAATTATATGCAATTGACCGAAATGATTCTCTTATGGCTGGTGCAGTTGGTACTCAAGGTAAGTTTATGACAAAGTATGGATATTTTGAATGCCATGCAGAACTGAATAAATCAACGGGTAATTGGTCTGCATTTTGGATTCAATCAACGGGTATTGCAAAGGGAGAAGATCCTGCAAAATATGGTGTTGAAATAGATATCATGGAATATTTCAGAAAGATGGGAGACGATATCGTTACTCATAATATTCACTGGGCATATGGGCCTAATCAGCAGACTATTGGAGCTCTATCAAGTGAACGTAAAGGATTAGGTGAAGGTTTTCACACATTTGCTGTAGAATGGACTCCAGAGAAATATGCATTCTTTGTTGATGGATATAAATATCATGAGGTTACTCGTGCAATTTCACACATAGAAGAATACCTGATCCTAAGTATGGAAATTCCTCATACAATGGAAGCCTTAAAGGATGCAGTACTTCCAGATGTATTTAAAGTAGATTATGTAAAAGTGTATAAGAAGAAATAAGTTAAAAGGAGATAGATAAATGAAAAAACTAATTATAATATATAGTATTATAATGTCGATATCACTATCGGCTCAAACATATACTGATAAGCCTTATCTGCAAGACTATGCAGATAAATTTGAATTAGGAGAAGATCAGAGTATTGAACTTTTACAAGTAAGTAGTGACAGAAATAATGTTGTAAATATTCTCTCTTCTGACGGCCTTCAACAACCTTGGGAGAAAAAGATTGTTGAATATATGCAATACAGACCCTTGACCGACATGAATATAATTGCTATTGATAGATATGAAGGTCAGTTCGTTTACTTAACTAACAAAGCTGTTCTGAGTAATTCATGGGCTGGTAAGTTTTATATTGATCATGGAATAAAAGATCCGACTCATTTTGTTGTTGCACATAATTTTACAACTCTGGTTGCTGGAAAAGGAGAGCTTGTATTAATCCAAAATGGCAAGCAAACTTGGAATGAGTCATTGGATAATTTTAATCCGGAAAAATTATTGTTTGATCTAAATGCAAAGCGTTTTTTAATCCTCACTGCCGATGCACTCTATCAGCTTAAATGTCCTGATAAAGAAATATCAAAAGTTTATGATGGTAATAATTTAACGGCATTAACAATAAAGGATGATAAAATAATTATTGGGACCAAAGATGGAATATTAACTCTGGATGGAAAATCTTTTGAGAGCAGCGAAGTAAACCAAAAATTACCTTGGACAGAAATTACAACAGTAAAAAACATCAATAGTACTCTTTGGTTTGGTTCTACTAAGGGTGTATTCAAATTACGTGATGACGGTAAGTACGATTACTATGCTTCAAAGCGCTGGTTAGTTGATGATGAAGTTGTTGATATAGCAGAAGGTCCAGAGAATAGTGTTCTTATTCTTACGAAAAAAGGTTTAAGTAAAATTAATTTTGTTGATATGACTTTGGCAGAGAAAGCAGAATATTTTCAGAAAATACAAAGGCAGCGTCATATTCGTTATGGATTCAGTTCTGAAGGATATTTAAAGGTTCCTGGTGATCTTTCGACACAAGTACTAATGGATTCTGATAATAGTGGACTTTGGACATCAATGTACCTTGCTGGTGAATTGTTCCGATATGCTGTAACAAAATCGGAAGATGCTAAGCTGAATGCGTATGAAGCATTTGAAACGATGGAGCGTTTAACAGAGATAAGCAGGATACCAGGATTCCCAGCTAGGACTTATGAACGTGATGGTTATCAATCTAGCGATACAGATCCAAATATGTCGGAAGATAAAAAAATTTGGAGGCTAACTGATGATGAGCTGTGGAGATGGAAATCTACAACAAGCAGCGATGAATCGTGCGGTCACTTTTTTGTTTATGCACTCTTTGCAGAGATAGTGCAAGATAAAGAATGGAGAGATCGTGCAATACATCAAATCAAAATTGAGATGGACCATATAATTGAAAATGATTGGTATCTTGTAACTTGGAACGGGAAACCTACTCAGTGGGGAAGATGGAATCCCGATTATGTTAATAATTTCCCTATTAATGTTGGTGACAGACGTTTAAACTCTACTTTAATATTAGCATTCCTTCAAACAGCATATCATTTTACTGGTGATGAATTATACAAAGAAAAAGCTTATGAATTAATTGATAAATATGGCTATGACGAAAATGCTAATCGTCCTGCTTCTGTTATTGGTTTTGTTGAAGGTGAAGAATTAAGTGACTCATGGAATCACTCAGATGATGAAATGTATTTTCTAACTATTCCAGCATTTGTGAATTACTCATTTACCAAAGAGCATAAACAAAATCATTTTGAAGCAGCTAGAAGCCATTGGGAGATTGAGCGTTCTGAAAAAAATCCTCTTTGGAACTATTTATATGCTTTAATTGGCGGTAAAGATTATGATTTTGAAGAATCAGCCTGGTGGTTAAGAGAATTTCCAATGGATTTAATTGGATGGAGCGTTAGGAATGATCATCGAAAAGATCTAACAACAGTTGAACCAAACTTCAGAAGACAAGAGTACACGGAAGTACTACCTAGAGATGAACGTCCAATGCATCTTCACAATAATGCATATAGAAATAATGGTGGTGAGGGAGGAAGAAGAGAATATCCCCCTTATTTGTACCTGTTGCCTTATTGGGCAGGGAGATATGTTGAAGCAATTAGTGCACCTGTAAAATAATGAATAATACTTATTTCTTGGAGGAAGTTTGAAAATTATTAAAATGAGCATTTTACTTAGCTCAATTTTAATTCTATTTAATACTGGATGTGAAAATTCAAATCAAGAAGATTTGACATTTAATTCAGAATGGGAAGG
>JBDLIN010000055.1:0-18189 GCA_039714835.1 Bacteroidota bacterium
CTTTCTGATTAATCCATCTGTCACAGTTGCTGAGAATCAAATGGGTTTGGCTAATATGGATGTAAAGAGCAGCGAGTTCGGAATTTATAGTGAAGAAGAATGTGATGAAATGTTTGAAGTGATTTCTCCAATTTCTAGGGAGCAAGAAATCGAAACCTATGAAAGATTTACAAATATTGATTCAAAAAGAGAATTTCTTTTTAACTACTGGAAAATAAGAGATTTCGAACCAGAAACACCTCAAAATGAATTCAAAGAAGAATATATGGAACGTGTTGCCTTTGTTGAAGCTAGATATAAGACATTTACCAGAAGAGGTGTGAAGACTGATAGAGGAAGAGTATATCTTATAAATGGAGAACCAGACGAAATAGATTATCATCCTAATGATTATGATAAAAAACCTTATGAAGTATGGGAATATCATAGTATTGAAGGAGGAGTGGTATTTATCTTTGGCGATATTACTGGTTATAACGATTATGAACTTCTGCATTCAACAAAGCGCGGTGAATTACGGGATAATAACTGGCAGCGGCGAATTAGAGTAGATTAGATCAAAATGAATAAAAACAAGTTTGAATTTCTTATTTGGCGATTTTTTGAATTTATCGTCAATCTTATCGGATTTAAGCGAATTCCCATTCTTGCACGCATAATATCTGGAATATTTTTTTACATTATTCCTATTAGGAGAAATGTTGTTGTAAACAATCTTCGAAAAGCATTCCCAGATAAGTCAGATAAAGAGATTAAAAAACTGGTTCGTGAAAATTATTATAGTACATCTGTTACTTTTATGGAGCTATTAATTCTTTCTCGCTCTACTGAAGAGGAAATTCTGAACATGGTTGAGTGCAATGATGTTGATCTCGTAAAAAATCGGATTGCTGAACAACGGGGAACACTCTTCTTAACAGGTCATTTTGGTAATTGGGAATTAGGTGCAATCTATATGGGAATTGTAGCAGAGAGCCAAATAAACGTTTTGGTAAAAAAACAGCGCAATATTTTCGTTGCTGATTGGATGACTAAACTCCGGGAAAAATTTGGCAATAGGGAAATAACTCTTGGAGTATCTGTTCGTGAATTATTTAAAACTCTTTCACAAGGTGGTGCTATTGGTATTGTTGGTGACCAGCGCGGACCGAAAGATGGAATTAGAGTAAATTACTTTAATCAACCCACAATGACTTTCGAAGGATTTGCAGTATTAGCTTTGAAGAAGAAAGTTCCAATTTTGGTAACACTTGGTAGAAGAACTTCTTCAGGAAAATATGCAATTGACGTGACAGAAATAAGTTTTGATAATTTACCAGATAATAATGCTGATGCAATTAAAGAACTGAACCAAAGGTATATGTTAATATTGGAGGATTCAGTTACGAAAGCACCTGAGCAATGGTTATGGATGCATAATATTTGGAAATATCAATAACTCTATAATTCATTTATTTGTTATATTTGTAATTATAAATTAATTTTATTCATTTTTATATTTAATAAGATATTTTACCAATGAGCCTATTTAATTTTGAAGATTTAAAAAAGTCTTCTTTTTATATAACACCTAGTTTCCCAGCATTAGAAACTAAAAGATATAAGATAGGATTCTTTGAACTATTCGTCTATTTCCTAATTTTTATTTTAGTTATAACTATTTTAGTTACAGTCCTGTTAACTTTTACACCAGCAAAGCAAATTGTACTTTTATTTGAAAATGAAAAGCTTATTCATCAATCAAATCAAATTATTGAACTTGAGAAGAAAGTAGCTTTACTATCTAAGGAATTAACAAGGATTGGAAGAGTTGATAAAAGGTTAAACTATGCTCTTACCCTTGCAAAAACAGATTCGCTGGATTCAACAGCAGCTATCTATGATTCGCTGAGAAAATCAAAAGGGAATAGGACCCCTGCTGGAGGATCAATCCAGTATGTGATTGAAAAATTATGGGAATCTCTTAGTTCAGAGGAAGACGATAAAATTTATTTTATTAAACCAATTGATGGAATAATTGGCAAGAAATTTGCTCCCGATAAGGGACATATTGGAATGGATTTTTCTGTAGAAGAAGGTACTCCGGTGATAGCAGCTGCAAGCGGTATGGTAATATTCGCAAATTATACTACAAACAATGGTTTTGTTCTAATTATTCAGCATCAGAACAATTTCCTTTCATATTATAAGCATTGTTCTGCTTTGCTGAAAAACACACGTGACTATGTAATTCAAGGTGAAACTATTGCCTTAAGTGGTAATACTGGGACTAACACTACCGGTGCACACCTTCATTTTGAAATATGGAAAAATTCTAGTCCTGTGGATCCGGAAAAATTTTTAATTAATTAATGGAGATAAAATGGGAAAAAGTTTCGAACAAGAAATCAGTATTCTTAGTAATGGATTAAAATTTGAGGGTAAACTCTCAAGTGAAGGTAACGTTCGCATTGATGGTGATTTTACTGGCGATATAATCATCAATGGTAATCTTACTCTTGGTGATAAAAGTATTGTCAAAGGAACTATTAAAGCTACAAACATCACGGTTAGCGGAAAAGTTGATGGAACTGTTGAGTCAGCTGAGAAAGTTGTTTTAGAATCGACATCTCGTTTAGCGGGAGATCTAATAGCTAAAATTCTTGTTGTAAATGAAGGTGCTGTATTTGACGGTAAAAGTAAGATGAATAAAGGCAAGGTTGATTTTAGCAGTAGTAAATATGAAAAACCAGAACCAAAAGAAAAAGCTGAACCACAATCTAACTAAAACTTATCGTGATATTGGTCCTTATTTAGGCTTAGGAACACAGTTAGCAGCAACAATTGTATTAATGTTTTTTGTTGGCCGATGGCTCGATGGATATTTTGAAAGCGAGCCATGGCTAACAATTATCTTTTCCTTTTTAGGAGGTTTTGCAGGGATTTATAATTTCATTAAAACTGTCTTGGATTTAAATAAAAAACAGAAAATTGAAAAAGATAGTTAACACTACTCTATATATTTATCTACCCTCAATCATTGTTACTTTTATTTTAAAATTTACAGAAGTCATTGAGCAAATAATTTTTACTTCAGTTATTGCTGCATTATTGTTAAATGTTTTTAATTTAATAGCTGCACTTTTTCTCTATTATATCTCTATTAATAGATCTAACCAATTATTTATGCTTCTAAATTTTGGAGGAATGGGAGTAAGAGTCTTTTTTTTGCTTTTGGGCTTTGCTCTTGCTCTAATTTTCTTGGAAATTGATGATTATGCTTTTATATTAGTGTTCTTGATTTTCTATATTATAAGTATATATACAGAAATCAAATATTTTTATAAAGCAGATCAATAAGAAAGAGAATTCTTGCAGTTAGTTTATGGAAATTTCTGTTAACGAATCAGTAAAAGACACTCTTGCTGCATCCGAATCAAATGGTGGTGGTGCAGATTGGATAATGCATCATATATTAGATGCTTATGAATATGAGTTTGCTCCTTTAGATGCTATTCCGCTTCCCCATTTATCCTTATTTGGATTAGATATATCAATTACTAAAAATGTTTTGTTTTTATGGATAGTTGCATTACTTTTAATTATAACCTTCCGATTTGTTGCAAAATCCTATAAAAAATCGTTAGTACCTCATGGTGTAGCTAATTTTTTTGAAATACTAATAGTTTTTGTACGTGATGAAATTGCTAAAACAACGATTGGAAAAGGTTACGAAAGATTTCTTCCATATCTATTGACAGTATTCTTTTTTATCCTGTTTAGTAATTTTATTGGCTTAATACCAAATGGTGTTACTGTAACTAGCAATATTTCAGTAACAACAACACTAGCCATCTTCTCTTTTATAGTTATTCAAGCTGGTGGGATGATGAAAAATGGTGCGTTAGGTTATTTTAAAGGATTAATACCTTCAGGGGTTCCATCATGGCTTTTACCAATAATGTTTATTGTAGAATTGTTAGGATTATTTACTAAACCGTTTGCTTTAGCAATAAGACTTTTTGCTAATATGACTGCTGGTCATATTGTTATTTTTGCCTTGATTGGGCTTATCTTTTTTATGAAAACACTTTTTGTTGCTCCCGTATCGGTAGCATTTGCTTTATTTATATATCTATTAGAAATTTTAGTTGCATTAATTCAGGCATACATTTTTACAATGCTTTCATCATTGTTTATTGGTATGGCCGTTCATCAAGATCATTAATATTAATTAAATTATAAACAGGAGGAAACTCATGGATTTTGCATTTTTAGCTGCTGGATTTGGCGCCGGCTTAACAGTTATTGGTGGTGCATTTGGAATTGGTAAATTAGCAAGCTCTGCTATGGATGCTAGTGGTCGTCAACCAGAAGCTGCTGGAGATATTAGAACTTCAATGATTATTGCTGCTGCTCTTATTGAAGGTATTTCTCTTTTTGCATTGGTAATTTGTATACTTTTAGCTTTAAAGTAATATTAAACTAATGGAGTGTTTATACACTCCAAAAATTTAAAGGAAAAGATAAATGGCTAAAATTTTAAATTTGGCTTTTCTTGCTTTTAGTGGAGGTCCGCAAGGTGGTTTATTGGATGTAAATCCAGGACTTATTGTTTGGGTTACTCTCACTTTTATTGTGTTACTTTTTGTATTAAAAAAATTAGCTTGGTCACCAATACTTAATTCACTCAATGAAAGAGAAGAGTTTATTAAAAATTCCTTAGAAAATGCTGAAAAAGCACAACAAGAGGCTGAAAAACTTCTTCAAGAGAATAAAGCTAATTTAGCTAAGGCTGAAGAGGAAGCTCAAAAAGTTATTGCTGAGGGAAGAGAGTATTCTGAGAAAATAAAAAATCAGATGCTTGAAGAAAGCAAAAATGAAGCATCAAAAATGATTAAAGAAGCAACTTCTGAGATCGAAAGAAAGAATCAGGAGGCATTCAACAATTTAAAGGATCAAGTTGCTGAAATTGCTATTGAAGCTGCAGAAAAGATCATTCGATCAAGCCTTGATAAGGAAAAGCAAAAAGAAATTATAGATAATTATTTAAAAGATTTGAATAAGAACTGATAATGAGTAGTTTTAACATTGCCACACGATATGCTAATGCCTTAATGGTTCTTGCATCAGAAAAAGATGAATTACAATCTATTTCACAAGATATGGAATTGATATTAAGTGGGATTATATCTTCTAAAGAATTACGTGCTATATTAAAGAGTCCCGTAATAAAAACTGAAAAAAAGCAAGATATTCTTAACCAAATCTTTCAAGAAAAAATTAATGGAATCTCTGCAAGCTTCATTGAGTTTGTTGTAAAGAAAAAAAGAGAAGATATTCTTGTAGATATTTTAAGACGATTCAAAGAACTATATAACCAAAAAGTTGGTCGAGTAGAAGCTCAAGTTGTTAGCACTGTCAATTTATCAAATGAACAGAAACAACAACTACATGAATCACTTGAAGAGTATACTAAAAAAGATGTAACATCAATCTACTCAACCGATGAAGCTCTAATTGGTGGATTTATTGTTAAAATTAATGATACAATTCTTGATGCTTCGGTAAGACATCAATTGAAGAAATTGAAAAAACAATTATTAGAACAGCAAAATTTAATTGTTAATTAAAAGAATTAAAAAATATAGGTATAAATATGGCTGAAGTTAGACCAGATGAAATATCAGCAATTTTGAGACAACAGCTCTCGGGCTTTGATAATGAAACAGAAATCTACGATGTTGGTACTGTACTCCAAGTTGGTGATGGTATTGCAAGAGTTTATGGACTCTCAAAAGTCATGGTTAGTGAATTAGTTGAGTTTCCAAATAATGTAATGGGAATGGTCCTAAACCTAGATGAGGATAGTGTAGGTTGCGTTCTTTTTGGAGAAAGCCAGTTAATTAAGGAAGGGGATTCAGTAAAAAGAACAAAACGTCTAGCTTCTTTTCCTGTTGGGGATGCGTTACTAGGTAGAGTTGTAAATCCTCTTGGTGAACCTCTTGATGGTAAAGGTCCAATTCAACATGAAAAATTTATGCCTATTGAACGCAAAGCTCTTGGAGTAGTTACTCGACAATCTGTTTCTGAACCATTACAAACAGGTATTACCGCAGTTGATGCAATGATACCAATTGGAAGAGGTCAGAGAGAGTTAATAATCGGAGATAGACAGACAGGAAAAACAGCAGTTGCTATTGATACAATTATTAATCAAAGACATACTCACACCGAGGAAGCAAAAGCAAACGGTATTGATCCAGTGTATTGCGTTTATGTGGCTATTGGACAAAAAGATTCTACTGTTGCCCAGGTTGTAGCTAAGCTTGAAGAGGCTGGGGCAATGGAATACTCTACGGTAATTAATGCATCTGCATCAACTCCTGCTCCATTACAATACATTGCACCATATGCTGGCGCAACGCTAGGTGAATATTTTCGTGATAAAGGAGAACATTCTCTCGTAATTTATGATGATCTTTCTAAACAAGCTGTAGCTTATAGAGAGCTTTCTCTTCTTCTCAGAAGACCTCCTGGCCGTGAAGCATATCCTGGTGATATTTTCTATCTCCATTCACGATTATTAGAAAGAGCATCTAAACTTAACGATAGTTTAGGCGGAGGGTCATTAACAGCACTCCCAATTATTGAAACACAGCAAGGTGACGTATCTGCTTATATTCCTACGAACGTAATTTCCATTACCGACGGTCAGATATATCTTGAACCAAATTTATTTAATTCAGGTGTTCGTCCGGCTATTAACGTTGGTATTAGTGTGTCACGTGTGGGTGGAAGTGCACAAATTAAAGCTATGAAAAAAGTTGCCGGATCATTAAAGCTTGATCTTGCATTATATCGTGAGCTAGAAGCTTTTGCTAAATTTGGTTCTGATCTTGATAAAGCAACTCAACGAACGTTAGCAAGAGGTGCTCGTTTAGTAGAACTGCTCAAGCAGGGTCAATACGATCCTATTCCAGTTGAGAAGCAAGTAGTTAGTGTATTTGCAGGTACTAAAGGATACTTAGATGAACTTCCGATGGATGACATTAAGAAATTCGAGAAGGAACTTATTGAATATATCGAACTCAAGTATTCTGATCTTCTAAAAACAATTAGAGAAGAGAAAACCTTAAGTGACCAAACAGTTGAAGGCTTAGAAAAAGCCATAAAAGAATATTTAGAAAAATACAATAGTGGTAGATAAACCATTTTTTAAGAAAGTAATTAGATTTTAATGGCAACTTTACGAGACATAAAAAGAAGAATCGCTGGTGTAAAAAGTACTCAGAAAATTACCAAAGCAATGAAAATGGTTGCTGCTGCACGTTTGAATAGAGCACAGGAAAATATTATCAATGCTAGACCCTATTCAAGAAAATTGGAAGAAGTACTAGGACAATTACTATCAGTTGAAAAAAATTATGATCATCCTCTTATAAAGGAAAGAGGAGAGGAGAAAATTGCTATAATTCCTGTTACATCTGATAGAGGGTTGTGCGGCGCTTTCAATATGAATATAATTTCTGCAGTTGAAGATTTAATGATGAATTCATATCCAGATCAAGTAGTTGATAATAACTTATCTTTATATTGCATCGGGAAAAAGGGAAGAGATTATTTTGTTAAGCATGATTACAATGTTGCAGAAGGCCATATTGGAATATTCAATAATCTAAAGTTTGAATTTGTTTCACAGTTAAATAAAAAATTGACAACTCAGTTTCTAAATGGAGAACTTGATAAAATTAATGTTGTTTATAATAGATTTCAATCTGTTGCTCAGCAGGAAGTTGTAAATCTGCAGTTGTATCCGATTAAACCAAAATCTTCTACAGATGATGAAGAAAAAGATATCAATTACATTTTTGAACCAGATAAAAAAAATATTATTGATTCTCTTCTTCCTCGATATTTAGATTCTCAATTATGGACAGTGCTATTAAACTCATATGCAGCAGAGCTCGGAGCCCGAATGACTGCTATGGAAATGGCTAGTGAAAATGCAGAAGAGATGATACATGCTCTACAATTAACCTACAATAAGCGTCGACAAGCTGCAATTACAAATGAGATATTGGAAATTGTATCTGGCGCTGATGCTCTCAAGGAAAGCTAAAATCCACGTCTTTAAAATTAATGTAAAAATAATATGCTTGAGAACTTAACTTTAAAATTTGATAAAACGTTAAAAAAAATTACTGGTCAGGGAAGATTAACTGAACAAAATATCTCTGACACAATGAGGGAAATACGTCGTATACTTTTAGATGCTGATGTCAATTACAAAGTTGCTAAGTCCTTTATTGATGATGTTAAGTCGAAAGCTTTAGGAAAAGAGGTTCTTGCATCCGTTTCTCCTGGTCAACACATTACTAAAATACTTTTTGATGAACTTACAGCCTTGATGGGAGGCAGCAGAGCTGAACTTACGGTTAATCCTTCTGGTCCAACAATTATCTTAATGGTTGGATTGCAAGGTTCTGGGAAAACAACATTTAGTGCAAAGTTGGCAAAATATTTAGAAGATAAAAGTAGAAAAGTTTTATTAACTGCTGCTGATGTTTATAGACCTGCTGCTAAAGACCAACTTAAAACTCTTGGTAAGCAAATAAATGTACCGGTATTCTCAATTGATGAAAGCACAGACGCTGTAAAAATAACCTCTGAGTCAGTTTTGTTTGCTAAAGAAAATGGATTAAATACAATTATTATTGATACTGCAGGTCGATTACATGTTGATGATGAATTGATGGACGAAGTGAAAAATATAAAATCTGCAATTAATCCAACAGAAATTTTATTTGTAGTTGATTCCATGACTGGGCAAGATGCTGTTAATTCTGCCAAAGCGTTTCATGATGCTGTTGACTTTGACGGAGTGGTATTAACCAAACTTGATGGAGATGCAAGAGGGGGTGCCGCATTATCTATTAAAGCAGTTGTTGATGTTCCAATAAAGTTCTCTAGTTTAGGGGAAAAACTCGATTCTATTGAAATATTTCATCCTGATCGATTAGCCTCCAGAATTTTGGGAAAAGGAGATGTTTTATCACTTGTTGAACAAGCTCAAAGCAAATTTGACGAACAAGAAGCTGAGGATCTTGAAAAAAAATTATTATCAAACAAGTTTGATCTGGAAGATTTTCTTAAACAAATTAAGATGATTAAAAAAATGGGATCATTGAAATCATTATTAGGAATGGTTCCTGGTGTTGGAGCAAATCTTAAAAATGCAGATATTGATGATAATCAATTGGTCAAGGTTGAATCGATTATTCAGTCGATGACAAAAAAAGAGAGACAAACACCAAAAATATTAAATGGAAACAGAAGAAAGAGAATTGCTAAAGGAAGTGGGAATTCAATTCAAGACGTAAACCGTTTAATAAAGCAGTTTAATGAGATGAACAAGATGATGAAGATGTTCAAATCAAATAAAAATAGGAAGATGTTGAAAAATTTTGGTAATTTAAAGTTTAATTAATAAAAATATATTTAAATGGAGGTTAATAGTTGGCTGTTAAGATAAGATTAAGAAGGATGGGAAAGAAAAAGCAACCAATCTATAAGGTTGTTGCTGCTGATGAACGTTCACCAAGAGACGGTAAATTTATTGAAGCGCTAGGTTTGTATAATCCAATTACTGATCCCGCAACTGTGGAAATTAAGGAAGATAGAGTATTATATTGGTTAGGTGTTGGTGCTCAACCAACTACTACCGTAAAAGGACTACTATCTCGAAAAGGTATTTTATATAAAAATGAATTACTGAAATCTGGATTAACAGAAGAAGAAGTAAATCTAAAAATAGATGAGTGGTTAAAGCAGCAAGAAGCTAAGTTAAGTTTGAAAGCAGAGAAAAAAGCTAAAATTAAAGCTGAGAAAAAAGCAGTAAAGGAAGAAGATGAATCTACTGAAGTAGAAGAAAAGGAATCTGCTAAAGTAGAAGAAAAGGAATCTGCTAAAGTAGAAGAAAAGGAATCTGCTAAAGTAGAAGAAAAGGAATCTGCTAAAGTAGAAGAAAAAGAATCTGCTGAAGTAGAGGAAAAAGAAACTGCTGAAAAAGAAGAAAAATTAGAAGAAAGTGTACCAGAGGCTGAGGGTGCTGCTTCTGAAGAAGGAACTGAAAAAGAGAAAGCGGAATAGTTTTCACTTATTCATGAATTCTGACTAATAATTATGCGCCCTTTTTTCTATTATTATTATAGGTATTTTCATGAAGGAATTCATTGAATTTATTGCTAAACACCTTGTTGACGATCCTGATAATGTGAGTATTGAAGAGCAGGAAGCTCATGACAAAACCATCGAATTGTTATTGAAAGTTAGTTCTGATGATGTTGGCAAAGTTATTGGAAAACAAGGTAAGACAGCTCAAGCTATGAGAACATTGTTAACTGCTATTGCTGCAAAAAATGGTAAAAGAGCGATTTTGAAGATCTTAGATTAAGATTGCGCGATTTAGAAAAATTTTATTTGATAGCTGAAATTGTTTCAGTTTTTAACGATGATGGATATGTAAAATTACGATCACACTCTGATTTTCCTGATCGATTTTTACATCTTGAAAAAGTATATATTGATATCTTTGATGATAAAAGAGAGTTTATTGTTGAAGATGTAGAAAGGATTGAAGATTTCTTCATTCTAAAATTAAGAAACTTTGATTCCGATGAACATGTTGAATTTTTGGTTGGAGCAACGGTCTTTGTGGATTCTGAAAATCTTTATCCCTTAGACGATAAAACCTATTATGTACATGATTTAATTGGATGCAAAGTTTTTTTTGATGATAAGTTCTTTGGAAAAATTGAAGACGTATTGCATCTTAGTTCAAATGATGTTTATGTAGTTAGATCAGAAAATACTGAAAATCTCATTCCAGCAATTTCTGAATTAATTAGCTCCATAAATATTGATGAAAAGGTTGTTTATCTGAAGCATGATTTTGATGAGTTCAGTGATGATGAGGATTGATATAATATCGGCAACACCAACTCTTTTGGAGAGTCCTTTAAATAATAGTATTGTTAAAAGAGCTCAAAATAAAGGGAAGTGTGAAATTCATATTCATGATCTACGAGACTATGCTTTTAATAAACATAGACAGATTGATGATAAACCTTTTGGAGGTGGTCCGGGAATGTTACTTAAACCCGAGCCATTTTTTGAATGCATAGAAAAGCTGCAGAGCGAAAGGAAGTATGATAACATTATACTTTCTTCACCAAAAGGAAAAATATTCAATCAATCTGATGCTAATAAACTTTCTCTTTCTAAAAATATAATGATTCTTTCAGGACATTATAAAGGAATTGACGACAGAGTTAGAGAAAAATTTGTTACTGATGAAATATCGATAGGTAATTTTATCTTAAGTGGTGGTGAGTTACCAGCATTGATATTTGTTGATGCAATTGTAAGATTAATTCCTGGTGTATTAAATGACAGTGGTTCAGCTCTTAGTGACTCACTTATAGATGATCAAAGTGTTGAAGCTCCCTACTTTACTAGGCCAGCTGAATATAGAGGTATGAAAGTACCAGATGTGTTATTGTCTGGTAATGACAAAATGATTGTTGATTGGAAAGATGAACAATCAAAAATATTAACAGAAAAATGGAAACAATTAAATTCTTTGGAGTAAACGATGGATAAATTAAAAGAGATAGTTGAAGAGCAGATCAGAACTGATTATCCGGATTTTAAATCTGGTGATCGTGTTCGCGTGCATGTTAGAGTGATTGAAGGAGAGAAAGAACGTATTCAGATTTTTGAAGGAAACGTTATCAGTATCCGAGGTGGTGGAATGAGTAAATCCTTTACTGTTAGAAAAGTATCTAGTGGGGTTGGAGTTGAAAGAGTATTTCCATTTAGCTCACCAAGCATTGCAAAAATTGATGTAGTAAGAGAAGGTAAGGTTAGAAGAGCTAAACTTTATTATCTTAGAAATTTAGCTGGAAAAGCTGCTAGGATCAAGGATAAAAATATTCGATAGTTGTAATCTAAGGCTCCGACGTTCGGAGCTTTTTTTTTCGATAATTTTACTCAATAAAAATTGAATCTTTTAAAATGAATATTGTAATACCTCAAAATATATACTCAGCTCTTTTTGCTTTAGTTCTACCTGATGAATTGAAGAAGAATGTGGTAATTAGAGAATCTTCACTAACCACAAAGGAAATTAATGAAGGTAAATTTGATGTTGGTTTGATTCCTTCTTGTGATCTTCTTTCACACCAGGAACTCTATGTTTCAAAGAAATATGCAATCTCATTTGATGGTCCATTGTCAAACACATATTTATATTTTGTACCAGAGCAGCACGATTTTAAAAATGTTTTACTTAGAGGAGATATCTCCTCTAATGATTTAATATTGAGTAAAATATTATTTTCTGAGCACTACGGAATTGAAGCTGAATTTTCAATTGATACAAATCTCATAGATCTAGAGAATAATAATTATCTGATTAGCGGGATGGAAAATAATGAATACTTAATTGCAAAAAATGGTATAAGTTTTTCTGATCAATTTGCTGATCTCATCGATTTTCCTTATGTAAACTATGTTTTAGCAGCAAAAGATAAAGATAAGTTAGAGGAGTTCACTTCGGAACTTGGTAATATTGATGAAAAAATCACCTCTCAACTTGATGATTTTCTCCCAAAGCTTGGCATTGATAATAAATTGCAAAGCTTAATAAAAGAGAATGATAAAGCTATTTATTTTGATCTAACAGATAATGAAATAGAAGGTTTGAATGAGCAGTTGAAATTACCGTACTATCATGGAATAATTGAAGAAATTGTTGAAGTAAATTTCGTTTAGTTATCTACTAATTCGTTTTTGCGATTCCTAAAATTTCCACTTCGATCCGACAACCATATGTACTAATTTTGAATCATTCCCGATAAATGCAGTACTCATATTAGATGTAGCTAAATTAAATTCAACTAATCCAGCATCAATACCAAAACCGAAACTCCATCCAATCCCATCAACTCCACCTATTGTTATTCCGCTTCTTATTGGGATGACTTCAATTGGCTTCCACTCAAATCCGAGAGAGAATAGGGGAAAAGAGGTATTATTTACTGAGTTATTCAATCCTTGATTATAACCGAAAGCAAGAAGCATTTCACCTGGAAAACTTCCTTTAATGAATTTATCTAATTGGAGTGTTGCTCCGAGTCTTAGTGTCGTAGGAAGATTTGATATAAATCCAGATGAGTAAGCTCCAGTTGGTTCTATAGCATTTGTTATTAAATCAAGCAACTCTGAATCAGTAATATCTGTGATCAGTACATTGCCATTAGCAGCGTATGTAACTGTTTCATTATTCCAATAGATATTTCCAATATCCGTAATACTTAATCCAAAAGTCCATACTTTATTTAATTCAGCAGCAAAACCTAAGTTTATTCCCCATCCTTTTCCTGCTGGAGAAGGGAATACTCCGATGTTAGAATTACGCCTAGTATTGATGAAATTCCAATTAATTGCTATATCGGGTGAAAAGGCAAAGTTAGCTTTCATGTCATTACTGATCTGTATAGAATGATCTTCATTTGTATAGATTGTTGTATTAGCACTTTCAACCTCAGAATATGCGTAGCCATGAATATATTTCAATGTCATTCCTACAGTAAATTTGTTAAATACTTTTCTCAACAATTTTGAAAAATCTCGAGCATAGGAAAGATCATATTCACGTAGATATGAAGATGATAAAGCTAAACCATCAAAATTGTATTCCTTACCAATTTCGTTTCCGAATAAAGCAAGCTCAATAAAATTTTTCGGTATTCCCATCTTCTGACCAAACACGTCATTAACTGAAAAGCCAATGGAGCCAATCTCTTTACCAGGATTAACAGAAATTGATATAAGATTTATCATTCCACTTGTTCTTATTTCATTTCCACTATTTAGTAGGGAGAGAAGACTGTTTTTATCGTCAGTATTTAAATATCTTCCCAGTAACTGACCATATTCATCCCTAGTCCCACCAAAATAATAATTAAAGTCAGCAACATTTAAAAAATCAGAACCGGTTGATCCACTAAAATTCGGGATTGGCAGTACTGTAGAAATTTCAATTTGATTTTTACTAAGAGCTAAGTTTGCTGGATTGCTTGTAATTGAGTAAACACCCGATGAGGTTACAGCAAACTGACTTCCCATTGCTACAGATCTTGCATCCGGATAGCTTAAAGAACCGCCGTTCTGTGCGTGAAGGGAAATAGTAGCTAACAATAATATTTTAATTATTCTATATATCAGCATCTTTTTTAATTATTTACTCTATAATTAATTGTACCATAAATCTTGAAATAAACATTGTCAGTAGACTTAAATTTTACATTATCAATACTGTTCAATGGCGGTGTATCAAACATAAGGGATAAAACTATATTTGGACTGCTAATAAATTGCCGTGCCTCAGAAGCTCTTAGTTCGATCTGTTGAGTTGTTAATTGCGATGAAAGAACATCACCGTTATTATCAACCTGTGGAGGATCAATAACAAGGTATTCAGATAAATTATAATCCGGAGGAATTTTTGTTAATAAATTTCCGTCCATGTCAAGAGCTTCACCGCACATGATTAAATTGATTGGTATTTTGTTATCAGTTTCAACAGTTAGAAGAATAGAATTTATAGATTCAATATCTTCTTCTGTGAGATTTAAATCTAAAATTTCAAGTGAGTCAATAAAACTTCCTCCAGCTATTCCAATATCAAATGGAAGTTCAAAATGTGAGGATCCAAAAACGGAATCGGTATTTGATACACTTCCAACAACATAATTTGGATTAACAATACCACTTCCAGAAAAAATGAATTTCGTCGGAATTGCCCCTGCAGTCGTGAAACTATTAATGAATTCAACTATACCATAATCAGCAAGATCAAACTCAGCGTTCACGAGCGAGGGCAATTCCATTAAAATTGGTAATTCTTTTGAAATATTATCCGATATTCCGGTTATTTTTCCGTTTAATATTACATCAAGATTGATTGAAGAATTAATTGCTAATTTAAATGATGGCTCATTAATGTAAATACTATCAAATGAGAAGTTATTTTCAAGATCACCAAGATCAATTGATAATTCTGATTCTGTAATTTCAAATGGCGTTGGTTTGATAAGTCCTCTTACATAAGATACTACAGCATCCTCAAAATTAAATTGAACACTTATACTATCACGCTGTGTAATTGTTCTTTCATCCTCTGTTGCATAAGAACTAACTTTTATAGAATATTTTAGTTCATCAAGAAGTTCGCCAGGATTATCACTCTCAAGCTGCCATCCTTTTAGTGATTCAATTTGGAAAATCTGATATGTACTATTTCTTTGAATAACAAATGTATCATTATATACAGAGCCATCTTCTCTCTTAAGGTTATCGATTTGGAACCAGACATTTATATCGAGATCGATGTAATTATTAACTGTAAATAAAATCCTGCCATCTTCAAAAATTGCTCTTTCTACTTTTGTTGAATCATTAATTACTTGTGAACTATCAATTTGAATCTCTTCTTGTTCCGGAAGAATTGCAGTAACTCTATCCAGTATAAAATCTGTAAATCGAAGTGAAACAGTTAATCCAGCACCTGTGGGAATATGAACAATTTCGCCATTACTACCTTCAGTTGTAAAATCACCTTCAACTTTTAATTGACTTGTTACATGTTCATCATTAATTGGTAAAATAACTTGAGAGCTATCGAATGGTTGAATAACAAACCTGGTTGAAGGTGGAAATTGAGCAACTATAGAATTATCACCAATATTTCTAATAATAATGTTGCTGAACTCTATAGGTACTGGTAAATTATTGTTAACAGTTAATTCAAGATTTCCAGATTCAAAATCTGCTGAAGCAAAGTCATCGATTTCTTCAAAATTTGCATTGATAGGTGTCGAAATTGGTGGAAAAATTGCATCTGAACCTTCCGAAATTGGAGCAATATCTGAAATACTTACATTTGCTATTACAAATGGAGAATCTTCAATTCTAATAGAACCTAAAGTCATTGATGTAGATGTCTCCATACTACCAATTTTTAGATTATCTCCTAATTGAAAGGATTCAATCTTATCAGTTTTCACGTAATATAATAATCCCAATTTTTCAGGATCAGAAGAAATTACTAGATTGCTATCGTTTTTAATAAAATCGTTTATTGTAATTAGTGAATCTATAACCGGAAAGTTAAGATCAACATCATAGCGTGGTGCAATAAATTGTTCTGGAGGTTCAATACAGCTTGTAGTAATTAATAATAGTGATGTAAATATTACATTCAATAAATACTTAGATTTTAACATGATCCCCTTTCCAACCAAAAATCAACTATTTTTAGTTGAAATTAATCGTTTCATACAAAATTTAAGTATATGGCGCAATTTTAATGCCAGTTACAAAGTAGAATAAAAATGGGCTGAATTGAATTTTCAGCCCAATGTGAATTTGTTTGAAGGGAAAAAATTATTTATTAACCTGAAAAGTAGTATCTCCATTTTCGAAAAATCCGATAATTTGATTTGCAGCAGCAACGCCGGCGTTTAAATTTGCTTCAGCTGTTTGTGCACCCATTTTCTTAGGCGTGAAATAGCAATTATCAGCAAAATTTCCTAATAACTCATCAGCGTTGTCAGGAGCAATATCTGAAGCATACTTGAAGTCATTTCTATCAGTTAACAGTTTAACTAATGATTCTTCATCAACAACTTCTTTACGAGCTGTATTTATTAAAGTTGCACCTTTCGGCATTTTACTTAGCAATTCATAGTTTATAGATTTTTTTGTCTGCTCATTTGCAGGTATATGAAGTGATATATATTGATTATTGGAATATAGTTCTTCAACTGTGCTGTATACTTTTACACCATCAGCTTCGATCGACTCAGCTGGAATAAAGGGATCAAAAGCACTTACACTCATACCAAAACCTTTAGCAATATCAGCTACTAATTTTCCTACATTCCCATAAGCATGAATACCCAGAGTTTTTCCTTTTAATTCAGAGCCAGGTTTTCCATTGTATTTTCCTCGAGCCATATAGATCATCATTCCAATTGCTAATTCAGCAACTGCGTTGGAATTTTGACCAGGTGTATTCATAGCTACAATTCCTTTTTCTGTAGCAGCACTAAGATCAATATTATCATATCCAGCTCCGGCTCGTACAATTATTTTCAAATTATTTGCAGCTTCAATTACTTCACTTGTTGCTTTGTCGCTACGGATGATCAATGCATCGGCATTAGAAACAGCGTTAATAAATTCAGATTTTTCAGTATACTTTTCTAATAGTTCAAATTGTTGTCCTGCATCCTCAACAAGTTTTTTAATTTCATTAACAGCTGCAGGAGCAAACGGTTTTTCTGTGGCAACTAATACTTTCATAATAACCTCTCTTATTTTAACATTGGAATTTTTACATTTTTTTCTTTTGCATTATTTATTGCTCTCTCATATCCCGCATCAGCATGACGGATGATTCCCATTCCTGGATCATATGTTAATACACGCTCTAGGCGTTCTTCAGCTTCTTTGGTTCCGTCAGCAACAATAACCATTCCTGCATGAATTGATTTCCCAATACCTACACCACCACCGTGATGAACAGATACCCAACTTGCTCCGCCAATTGAGTTAAGAAGAGCATTAAGAATAGGCCAATCAGCAATAGCATCACTTCCATCAAGCATTCCTTCAGTTTCTCTGTATGGTGATGCAACTGAACCGCAGTCAAGATGATCTCTGCCAATTACTATTGGAGCCTTCACTTTTCCGTCAGCAACTAATTGATTAAATACTTTTCCCATTTTTGCTCTATCGCCATATCCAAGCCAGCAAATACGAGTGGGCATACCTTGAAAATGTACTTTTTCTTGAGCAAGCTTAATCCAGCGGACTAGTGCATGATCTTCCGGGAAAGTTTCTAATACAGCTTTATCAGTTTCGTATATGTCGTTTGGATCCCCAGACAATGCAGCCCATCTAAAAGGTCCTTTACCATCATTGAATAAAGGTCTAATATATGCTGGAACAAATCCAGGGAAGTCAAATGCATTCTCTACGCCATTTTCTTTTGCTTCACCACGAATATTATTTCCGTAATCAAAAGTTACAGCACCTCGCTTTTGAAATTCGAGCATTGCTTTAACATGGGCAACAATT
>JBDLIN010000056.1:0-18141 GCA_039714835.1 Bacteroidota bacterium
TATCAACATTCAATAAGAGAGAAGATGTTTCATGAGAGGAGTAAATTTATTTATTACTTTGTAAAACCAAATCTTGAAAAGTGCCATAGTTCTATATTACGAATACTCGCTTTACCATTTTTTACCTTAATATCTTCAACAAGTATTTCATCACTGTTTCCATCCTCATAAACAAAATCTACCACATTTGCTTCAATGCCTGTAAATGTAATACTTAACAATGCAGGAGTCTCAATAAACTCAACATTAGGAGAAAATGCAAGCATTGTTTCTCCTGGGACCATTGAAATTTTTACTTTTGTATCTCGAGAAAGTGATCCAGGAGCAATTTCAAGTGTACCTACACAAGTCACATCACCATCAGCTAATTCAAATTCAATTGTACTACCATCAGCAGCAAAAACAACTTCCATGGTTTTATCCAAGGTTTTATTTAGTACTGATTGCTGATTTTGAATATCAGTTGGTTGAGTGATATTCGAATTTTCAGAACACCCCCAAAAAGATAAAGCCGCAACAACAGCTAGAATTAGTAATTTCTTCATTATGAACCCCTAAATTAAATTGATAGATTTATTAACAATTTGGATTTTACATCCAATTTTTATACCAACAAAGATTAATTGTGTTTTTATCCTAAAAACAAACTTTAAGTTTGAATTATGGATGTTTTAGTAATTCTTACCTGTATTTCCAAAGCTAAAAGAATTATTGTATATGAATATCGCATTTTATTTTTATTTTTGCAAATTTTTATAAGTATTTAAATATTTTTCATTTCGTTCATTTTTTAAATAATAATTCCTCAATTCACTTGCCTTCATATTATTAATGATATATTGTAACATTGAAAAATAAAGATTCCCAAATTCTGAGGCCTTCTTTATATTCCCTCTATCTATATAATACCTAGTATGAAAGAACAAAAAAGAAATGGTTTCTTCAGTTATACTGTGAGCTTCAAGTATCTCTAAACCCTTTTGGAGATAATTTATTGAATCTTCAAATTCTCTACTCTCATCAATTAGCGATAATCTAAATAAAATTAACTGTCTTTTTGCTTCAAAATGCGAATTATTTTCTGCAAAGATAATTACTTCTTCATCCATTACCCAGTTATAGACAACATCAGTTATTTTATTACTAAGAAGGATACTAACTAAAATATATTGAATATCAAAAGCTACTATCTTTTGATTTAATGATTTACTGTCATTGATTATTTTAATGAACTCATCTACTTTTTTTTGATCAAAGCTTTGCTTAGTAGCTTCAATCTGTTTCAGAAATGACAATTGCACTGAAATATTTATATCATTATCTGATTTATTTTCATTTATCCTACTAATTATTTTTTTCTGTTGTGGTTTATTTCCAATAATCCAATAAAATTTCACTAGTAAAATCAGCGCTTCATTTAATTCAACATCGTTTTTAATTGTTTCGAAAATTTTAATCGATTCATTCAAGGAATCATAACATTGCTGATATTCACAGATTGCCATATAGGTTTCACCGAGATTCGAAAGGACTAAACCATAATCTTTTTTATCACCAAGACCCTGGAAGATAGAACCAGCTCTTTTATAAAGTTTAATTGCATTTTCGTAATTTGAATGTTCATAATTAAAGACACCATAGTTGAGAAGTATCTTTGCTTCTTGGTTTACATTACCTATTGATTCATTTATCTGTAATGCTTTATTCCAGTGCTTCTCTGCATCATTAAGATTGCCCATTAAATAAGAAACGTTTCCAATATTTACCTGAATTGCGGCAATTCTCATTAGGTTATTAATTTTGCTATAATTTGTGAATGCAGATTGAAATTGTTTCTTTACTTCTGATAGTTCACCTCCTCTATATAAATAGCTTAATCCAATAAGATTATAGACTCTACCTAAAAGTTCAAGATCATTTTTCTCGTCATCGACTATTTTTTTGCACAGTTCCTCTGCTTTATCAAAATTATTTAATTCAAGTTGAGCGTTAGCCATTTCAAATAATAAAATATTTATATCAGTTTTGTATTCATCAATAATTGACTCAAGAAGTATCAATCCTTTATCAAGTTCACCTAAATTTATATTAGTGATCCCTAGTAATTTCTTTTTATTTAGTAATTGATTTGTATCTAATTTAATATCATCCAATAATTCTAATTTGGATTTTGCTAGACTGAATTCACCAAGAGTAATTAATACTTCAACTATTTTTATCAGATTATCTATTTTTTCATCTATATCTAATTCATAACTTGATTTCCTTTCCAGTAATCTATGCATCAGTCTAGGATAAGTTTTTACATTCTCTCTTTCCAGGGCTTCATTAATTGTTTGTATTGCTAGATCATAGCTTTCAGCTAGTTCATACTGTACAATCAACATTGTTGTTGTCTCAGCAAGATTAGATTTCTTTAATGTATTTGCAGTTTCTAAATGGAGAGATTTTGCATCTTTTATTTGCTGATAGATATATTTTTTAAATCCATCATTAATAAAATTTAGATTAATATTTTGTTTGGCGCTTCTTAAAATATTTTTATCTCTTAATGAAGAAGCAATTTTTATTACTTCTCTTTTTGAAATCCCTAAAACCGCTGATATTATATCTACAGATATTTCGTCTTTAAAAAGTGAAATTATTTCAAGAGTTGGTACCTCATTCACTAAAAGATCATTATAAATTTTTTCATATATAAACTCTTGAGCTTCTAAACACCTACTTATTTGCTTTTCAGTATAATTGAGATAAACTCCTTTCGGAGAAAAGTCAATAATTCCGGTTACTATCATGTTAAAAAACAAGTCGGTGATGTTTTTAGGATTTCTATCAGAATATTTCAATAATATCTCAATTAGCTGTTCTTTTGGGAAATCTTTCTGGAAACTATGTTTAACTAATGCTGAGATATCTTCATCAGTAAATGACTGCAGTACAATCTCTGTTTTATTTTCGAGAGTTGAGGTTAATTCTGATTCAGAACTGCTATTTGATAATATAGTTTTAATATTGTTTGCCTGAAGAATCGGGAATAATTCGTTGAAGTATTCAATTATTCTAGGTGTTGCTTTTTCGAGATCATCTATTATTAGAATAAATTGATTCTTCTTGGATATTTTCGCAAAAATTGATTTTAATTCAATCAATAAATTATCTGAATTATCTTTGAGATGTATGGAAATGTATTGTTCAAGTGATTCATCAATTTTTTGATATAAAAAATCAGAATAGATTAATACGTTAAAAAATTGCTGCCAGAAGTTTTTGTTTCTTATAAATTTTGAGATATTAATTAATACTGAATCGGAATACTTTCGATTTATGCTATCCAACAATTCACTTTTACCACTTCCTCTTTCCCCTTCAACCAATAAAATATTTGATCCTTGTTCATTAGATATAAATTCAGAAACATTCTCGAATAATTGTCTCTGCTCCACGAATTGGAATAAATTTCTAAATTGTAATTTTGTATTGGTTTTAATCTTTCTATCTAAATCCTCATATATTTCTAATACTGATTTATATCGATTCTCAGGCGATTTTTCTAAAAGCTTTTGGATAACTTTAACACATTTATGAGAGTATCTACAAGATGGAAATTCAAAATTCTTTTCCAAATGAGCATGATATATTTCAAGCTCATTTGAAGTATTAAAAGGAAACTTTCCATATGCAATTTGATAAAGTAATATTCCTAATGAATAGAGATCAGCTCTGTGGTCAGGTTTTTCGTTTTTCAATATTTCAGGTGCGATATATTCCGCAGTTCCTTTTGCAAATTCATCTTCTAACTCTGGAAGATAACTTGCTAAGCCAAAATCGATTAGCTTTACTTTTATCTCTTGTTGACTTTCAATAATTAGTAAATTTTCAGGTTTGAGATCAAAGTAAACATAATTTGATTGATGAATATAATATAAAACTGATACTAACTGATCAAGGACTTGAAGAAATACTTCCTCCTTTTTAATTTCGATAAATTGCTCAATACTTATACCTTTGATGTATTCCATCACATAAAAAAGATCATTTTCTGATATGTTGAACTCTTTTTTGTCGAATTCATTCAATTGTAAAATTTTGCCTTTCGAATAAACATCAATAATATTAGGATGATCTAATTTGCGAAGTAATAAATATTCATTTTGAAAGGCTTTTAATTCTTCTTCACTACTTGTATATGATAAAATTTTAATCACAAATTTTGTATCCGGATTAAATTTATCAGAACAAGAAAAAACTTTGCTCCTCCCCTCTCCAATTTTATCAATTATTGAATATCTATCATTTATCATTATTGATCATCATTTTGATTGAAATGAAATTTAATTTTTTCGCCAAATATATTGAATGTTAAAAGTGTAAGAATAAGTGCCACTCCAGGGAATATCATCAACCACCAACTTTCAGACATATAATGCTGTCCTGAAAGAATCATTGATCCCCAAGATGGATAATTTAATCCGGAACCTAATCCCAGATAACTCAATGAAGCCTCAGCAAGAATCACATTGCTAAACTGAAACACCACATTAACAACCACAGGAATTATTATAACTGGCAATATTTCTTTAATAAGTAAACTGCTTTCAGGTAGATTTAATTTTTTAGCTGTAATAAAATAGTCCTTTTTCTTTATAATTATTATTTCACCTTTTACTATCTTAAACAAACTCATCCACCCAGAAAAACCGAGAACAATTATAATTGAGATTAAAGAGTTTCCAAAGAAGGCTAAAGCCATAATTACAAAAAATATGGATGGAACTGTCATAAACATATCAGTAATTCTGCTGATAACCAAATCAAACAAACCCCCATAATAACCAGCTATGAATCCAAACAACAATCCGATAATAAGTGAAAGTAATACAGATAGTATGCCTATGAAAATTGAAATCCTTGATCCATAAATAACACGAGAAAAAATATCTCTACCAAGTTCGTCTGTACCAAAGATAAATATTTCCGATTCAATAACC
Source organism: Bacteroidota bacterium (assembly GCA_039714835.1). GTDB lineage: Bacteria > Bacteroidota > Ignavibacteria > Ignavibacteriales > Melioribacteraceae > SZUA-22. Next base: position 4,989 of record JBDLIN010000056.1, read on the forward strand.
GGTTGATTTCCATCCAACAATATTTGTCCCCTATTTACAATCTTTGTTTTACCAGCTTGAAATATTGTAAGTGAATCACCATTTATTATTAAACTATCAATAAATATAACTCTGTTATTCACTGCTGATTTGACTACACGATTTTTCAATTTAATAAAATTCATTTGAGAATTATTATTCGAGGATTCATTCATGTGAATAGTTTTAGCTGATTGAAGGGGTGATAGAAATCTTGTAATTCTAATATCACTTTGAAAATTTGGATGATAGTCAGTAATCAATGGAGCAAAAATAAAAATAGTCAACAGAACTACGATGCCAAAAGAACTTAAATTAATTTTATTGCTCAAGAATTTTATCTTTTGCCAATATTTAATTAATAATATTGATAGTGCAAAGAAAAACATAATTGATATAAATAAGTCTATCGTCTGATAATCAATTTGACTAAAAGTAATTTGTGGCTGTACAATAATATCTAAAACAAGAAAATAGAAAAGTTGAATCCCTTCCAATATTAAACTGAACTTGGTAATCAATAGAAGCACCATAATTATTATTATCAAATTCCGTATGTTTAGTTTATTAAGCATTTAAGTCAGCAGATCTTTTATTAATCTTTTGTCAATAATAATTCTTATCACATCAGCGAATAAATTCACAATTAGGATAAAAAGTCCAGCAGTTAGAGTGCAGCCAATAATTAATGGATAATCCCTTGTTAACACAGCATTCATTGTTAATTGACCCATCCCTGGGAGTGAAAATATAGTTTCAACAATTAATGCTCCTCCTAACAGAATGCCAAGTTCTACTCCTGCTACAGCAATCACAGAATTGATAGAGTTTGGAAGGATATGTTTTATCATTATTTCTTTGTTCTTTAATCCTAAAGAACGAAGATTCAAAACATAATTTGAATTTAAATTTCCAACTATAGAATCCTTTAAATATTTGTAATAGATAGGGATACCAGTCAGACTGATAGCAATTAAAGGTAACGTTAAGTGCTTAACATAATCTAAAATTTTCTCTAGCAAGGAGTAGTTTTCGAAATCAAATGAATTTATTCCGGAGGAATAGAAAATATTCAATTGATAAGAGAACAGATAGATTAGCAATACACTTGTAAGAAAAACCGGCACTGCATAAATGATATTGGAAGTTTCAGATAAAATTCTATCGATCAGACTATTCCTATATCTTAGTGAAAGAAACACTAAAACTGTACTGGCTAAAATCTGAATAATGAACGAAGTTATAGAAAATATAATAGTAAATGGCAAATAATCCCCAATGACAGAGACTACCGATCTTCTATAGTTATACGATGTCCCTAAATCTCCTTTGAATATGTTTTTTGCAAAGGCAATATACTGCTTGGTGATAGATTCATCTAACATATATGATTTTGAAATTTCTTCATGCAGTTTTGGACTTAATTTTGGAGAAAGATATTTTTGAGAAGGATCACCCGGTGAAAGTCTAATAATGATAAACACAAATGATATCAGCAAAAATAAGACAAATAATGATGATAGAAAGCGACGAAATAGAATTGCGAAGATATGTTTATTCATCGTTTATTACTACCCATTGCCAACAATGACGGACAGCACCCAAAGGTGAAATATCAACATTTCTGATTCTTTTATTATACGAGATTACATTATCAACCCAATATAAAAATGAGTAAGGCTCCTCATTATGAATAACTCTCTGAATTTCCTTATATGAATTACTTTTGTCAAAATTATCTTTACCTTGAATATCATCAAGCTGTTTGTCAATTTTTTTATTCCTATAACTAGCAAAGTTTAGTGGTGTTTCCTCTAATTCGGAATACCAAGAAATTTTTAGGTTTATTGGAATCGGCACTACCCAAGCAGCCATCCAAGCATCATATTGTTTAGCAAAAAGATTATCGATAAAAACACCTAATTCGTTCTTTTCAATTGTCATGTCGATGCCCACAGAAAGCAAATTATTTTTAAAGAGTGAAGCTGCAAAATCACGTCTAGGATTCCCTGAAGGGATATGAAGTGTAAACGTAAAATCCACACCATCTTTTTCAATTATCCCATCATCATTATTATCTTTCCAACCCTCTAGCTTCAACAATTTCTTTGAAAGTTTTTGATCAAATTTGTGTATGGTTAAAGAACTATCGAATAAACTCTTGAATATTGGAGAAACTGGACCTACAGAAAGTTGTCCGAAGCCCTTTAGGTATTCATTTATTACCACCTCCCTATCCAAGGCATGTGTTAATGCTTTCCTAACATTTGCAGAACCAAAGAAGAAATTTTTATTTATACTTCCATCAATACTATATTTCTGTGGATCAATATTATTCCAAGCGATATAATCAAAATCTCTACCTTGAATTGGAACAATGCTTAATTGAGATAGTTCATTTAGCTTTTTTATATCATCTGAATGGATATCTTCCATTAGATCAATTTCACCATTCATAAGTTGAGTTAATCGGACTTGGTATTCGGGAACTATTTTAAAAATTATTTGATCTGCAGAGTTTTCACTAATTATAAATGAAGCTGAATTTTTGCTTAGTATTACTGCTTGGTCACGGTCCCATTTCTTCAGTATATATGAACCATTAGTTACAGGATTTTGATTAATACTTGAAGAAGATATTTCTGCTCTTTCAATATTCTCAAAGACATGTTTTGGAATTATTGGATGATCAATTTCAAATAGATCTGGATTAGACTCACTTTTAAATTTGATTATCAATTCATTATCAGAAATCTTTTCAAATGTCTGATCTAAAAGAATATGTCCATCTTCATTAGTATAATACTTTTCAAAAAAACCTAGCGCTCTACTTTGAACAATCGGATCAGAATAAAGATCAAACGAAAATATTACGTCATCAACAGTACACTTAACACTATCACTCCAGTATACATCATCTCTAATTTTTATTGTTAATACTTCTTTATCCTCACTCCAGTTCCATTTATTAGCCAGCATTGGTTGAAATTCTACTTCTCCTAAATCACTATTCCAATCGTACTGAAGCAATGATAGGTACAACAACTCTGTGATATTACCTTCTTCAACACTAAAGGCATACAAAGGATTAAAAGATTCAACATCTGATGCAACACCAATAATAATATTGTTATTTTGCTTATTCGATGTACAAGAAAAAAGTAGGATTGTAATGAGTAATACGGAAGCTATTAGATTTTTTGACATACTTAAATAATAATTTATGAATTTAATACCAATTTATTATTTTGATATATTAATGACAAAAATAATATTATCTTTTTAAATGTTAAAAGTTAAATTAGATTATCTAAAAATTAAAGATCAAACTTCACAAACGATCCTATTAGAGGATGTAGAATTTCAACTTGAGAAAAAATCTATATACTCTATCTTAGGAAAGAATGGAACAGGCAAAACATCTTTTATCCTTTCTTTAACCAAATTGCTTAATGATTCCAATTTTGAATGTTCTGGTAATGTTAATCTATTCGGAAAAGATATATTTAACACATCTGTCGCTGAACTGCATGAAATTAGGAAGAAAGAAACACGATATGTATTTCAAGATCCTGTTGGATGTTTTAATCCTTTGAAAAAAATCAAATATTATTTTGAACTCTTAAATGTTGATCAATCTGAAATTAATAAGGAGTTGGATTACTTTCAACTACCAGCATATAATGAATTAAAACATATGCACGCTTATGAATTAAGTGTCGGTATGGCTCAAAGAATAAATGTTCTATTGGCGATTTTAGCGAAACCGAAATTATTATTTCTTGATGAACCTACTTCAGCTCTTGATCTACCAATTGTTAATTTATTAGTTCATCGTTTAAAAGATTTCGCTGCTATTGAGAATCGAATTATTTTGATAGTTACTCAAGATATTAGTTTTGCAAAAGCTGTCAGTGATAATATTTCTTTACTAGCAGAAAAGGAACTGACGAATTTTTACTCAGTTAATGAATTCGATTCAATGATTGATAATCATTCTTTTAAGCAATTTATTGATTCTTATAGCGAGATAATCAAGTAATGATAAAACTCTCACATATTTCGTACACTGTAGCTAATGAATCTCTTTTATCCAAAGAGAAAAAAACTAAAATCTTAAATGATATAAATCTGGAAGTGAATGAAAGTGAAAGAGTTGGGATTGTTGGTGAATCTGGGGCAGGAAAAACTACACTAGCCAAAATTTTAGCTGGTATCTCTTCGCCAACATCAGGGGATATATTTTACAAAGGTTCGTCTGTCAACAATCTAATTAATGAAACATCTGTTCAAATTTTGTTTCAAAATTCTGCAGAATTAATTAATCCTTTAAGAACTGTAAGTGATATTTTGAATGAAGTTACTAAAAACAATACCCAACAAGTAAATGAGTTATTGAATTTAGTGGAATTATCTACGGATATATTATCGAGAATTGGAAAAGAACTTAGCGGTGGTGAAAGGCAAAGAGTTGGCTTACTTAGACTTCTTGCAGTAAATCCGGAATTATTAATTGTTGATGAACCTTTTTCTGCTCAAGATGTTGAATCTCAACTGAACTTAATGAAGCTATTGAAAAAAATAAATGCGGATTCACATTTAACTATAATATGTGTTTCACATGATCTTCAAATTATCTCAAAATTCACCGATAGACTTTTTGTTATGAGAAACGGAGAAATTGTTGAAAGCGGCTCAACCTCAGAAGTTATGACTTCTCCTCATCATGATTACACTAAATTCTTAATAAAATCTAAAAACTATGATATTGAGTATTCTGATTTTGTTGAGTTGCAGAGAGTCAAATAAATGAAGATTATTTTAAGAATTTCTTTGTTTTTGGATTTTCAATAAATAAGCCTCTCTTTCGTCAACTTATTTAAGGGCGTGACAGATATTTAAACCAAAAAAGCCATCCCATCCGTCAGCTGACGGAGAGATGGCTTTTTGCTTTTTATTTCAACTAATTATTAGTCTTCTTTTTTATCACTGAAGTCTAAGCTTGCCATGTGACTATAGTCTTTCCAAACTGCATCAACATGTTCTTGTGATTGTTTCAAGAGAGCTTTAGCACGTTCAGGATCCATCTTAGTAAGCATTTTGAATCTGTTTTCAGTATATACATATTCTTCAACAGAAACTTTTGGTTTCTTATAATCCAATGTTAAAGGATTTTTTCCTTTAGCAACATTATCAGGATTAAAACGATATGTTGGCCAGTAACCAGAATCTACAGCAAGTTTCTGATGTTTGAATCCATCACGCATATCATAGCCATGTGCAATACAAGGTGAGTTAGCGATAATTAAAGATACACCGTTATATGCTTCAGCTTCTTGGATTGCTTTTACAGTTTTCAAATCACTTGAACCCATTGCAATTTGTGCTACATATACGTCTTTATAGCCCATTGCAATTTTACCAAGATCCTTTTTAGCTTTTGGCTTACCAGCAGCAGCAAATTTAGCAACTGCACCAAGTCCAGTAGCTTTTGATTGTTGCCCACCAGTGTTAGAATAAACTTCTGTATCAAGTACAAGTATATTTACATTTTCACCAGAAGCAAATACATGGTCAAGACCACCGAAGCCAATATCATAAGCCCAGCCGTCACCACCCATAATCCAAATTGATTTAACAATTAAGTAATCAGATAATGATAATAATTCTGCTGCTAATGGATTAGATGAAGCTTCTAATTTTGCATTAAGTTCTTTAACTCTTGCACGTTGTTCTTTTATTCCTAACTCAGTTGTTTGGTCAGCAGAAATAATTGCATCTGCTAATTCAGCACCAACTTCGTCTTTAAGTTTGGATAATACTTCTTTTGCATATGCAGATTCTCTATCAACTGAAAGACGCATACCCATACCAAACTCAGCATTATCTTCAAATAATGAGTTGTTCCATGTAGGTCCTTGTCCATCTTTGTTTGTAGCCCAAGGAGTTGTTGGTAAGTTACCACCATAAATTGAAGAACAACCTGTAGCATTTGCAATAATAGCTCTATCACCAAATAATTGCGATACTAATTTAACGTAAGGTGTTTCGCCACAACCTGGACAAGCACCAGAGAACTCGAATAATGGTTCTAAGAACTGACTTCCAGCAACAGTACCAATTTTAAGTTCTGTTCTGTCAGCTTCTGGAATATCTATGAAGAAGTTCCAGTTTTCTCTTTCAGTTTCACGTAATGGCAATTGTGGAGCCATATTAATAGCTTTTCTATTTTCATCTTGTTTATCCACTGCTGGACAAACTTCAACGCACAGATTACAACCAGTACAATCTTCAACAGCTACTTGAATTGTGTAACCAATTTCCTCGTTACCTTTTCCTTTTAGAGTCATAGATTTATATGTTTCTGGAGCATTTTCTAATTCTGATTTATCATATTGTTTTGCTCTAATTGCAGCATGAGGACAAGAGAAAACGCATTTGTTACATTGAATACAAAGATCAGATTCCCATACAGGAACTTCTAACCCAACATTTCTTTTTTCCCACTTAGCTGTTGCTGTTGGATATGTACCATCAACAGGCATTTGGCTAACTGGAATATTATCACCATCTCCTGCTATAATCATTCCCAGAGTCTCTTTTACGAAATCTGGAGCTGCATCTGGAACTGGAGCAGATATTGTAATTTCACTTGTAACTTCTGTACCATATTCTACTTGATGTAAGTTCGCTAGAGCTTGATCTACAGCATTGTAGTTTTTCTGAACTACTTCTTCCCCTTTGCTAATATATGTTTTGTGAATAGCATCCTTAATTTTTTGGATTGCTTCTGCTTCAGGAAGAATTCCAGAAATAGCAAAGAAACATGTTTGCATAATTGTGTTAATACGAGCACCCATTCCCGTTGCTTTTGCAACTGGAGCAGCATCAATTACATAGAAAGAAAGTTTCTTATCAAGAATTTGCTTTTGTGCTCTTTTTGGTAATTTATCCCAAACGTCTTCTTTACTGTGTTGTGTATTAAGTAGGAATGTTCCACCTTCTTTTAGTTTTCCTAATACATCAAAAACACCCATCAATTCAAAAAGGTGAACACCAACAAAATCAGCTTCCTGAATAAGGTAAGTAGAAGTAATCTCATTCTTACCAAATCTTAAATGAGAGATTGTTGTTGAACCAGATTTTTTAGAATCGTACACAAAATAACCTTGTGCATGGTTATCTGTTTCGCCACCAATAATTTTGATTGAGTTTTTATTTGCACCAACTGTACCATCAGAACCAAGACCATAGAACATACATTTTGTAGCTTCTCTATCTTCAGTAATAAATGTTGGGTCAAACTCAAGAGATGTATTTGTTACATCATCAATAATACCAACAGTAAAACTGTTTTTAGGCACATCTTGTTTTAAGTTATCGTAAACAGCTTTAACCATTGCAGGTGTAAACTCTTTTGAAGATAAACCATAACGTCCACCAACAATAGTAGGCATAGCATCAAATGGTTTTTCATCCGAAGCCATTGCTTGAGCAACTGTTGTTACTACATCCAAATACATTGGCTCACCAGTTGAACCAGGCTCTTTTGTTCTATCAAGAACCGCAATTTTTTGCACTGTTTTTGGAAGTGCAGAAATAAAAGCTTCTGCAGAGAATGGTCTGTACAATCTTACAACTAATACACCAACTTTTTCTTCACTTGCTTGAAGTACTTTAATAGTTTGCTTAACTGTTTCACTACCTGAACCCATAATAATAGCAACGCGTGTTGCATCTGGGGCACCATAGTAGTCGAACAAGTTATACTGACGTCCAGTAATTTCTGAAAATTTGTCCATTGCTTTTTGTACAATTTCTGGAGTGGCATTGTAATATTTATTTACAGTTTCACGTCCTTGGAAATAAACATCAGGATTTTGTGCAGTACCACGTAATACTGGTTTTTCAGGATTCATTGCACGACTTCTGTGCTCATGAATCATTTTAGAATCAATCAATACTTTTAAGTCTTCATCAGTTACTTCATCAACTTTTTGAATTTCGTGTGAAGTTCTAAACCCATCAAAAAAGTGAACGAAAGGAATTCTTGATTCAAGAGATGCTCTATGTGTGATAGCAGCAAGATCTTGAACTTCTTGTACTGAACCAGATGCAAGTAAACCAAAACCGGTTTGACGCACTTGCATAACATCTGAGTGATCACCAAAAATTGAAAGTGCTTGTGCAGCTAATGAACGAGCAGAAACATGAAATACTGCAGGTGTTAATTCACCAGCAATTTTGTACATGTTAGGTATCATTAACAACAACCCTTGAGATGCTGTAAATGTTGTTGTCATTGAACCAGCTTGTAAAGCACCGTGGACAGCACCAGCAGCTCCACCTTCACTCTGCATTTCTGTTACTGATGGGATGGTATCCCAAATGTTTTTCTTCCCTTTAGCTGCCCATTCATCTGATAATTCACCCATACCAGATGATGGTGTAATAGGGTAGATAGCAATAATTTCACTGAGCTTATATGCAATATGAGCAGCAGCATCATTACCATCAATCATAATTTTGTTAGCCATAAAACTAGCCTCGCTTTCTTAGAATTTATACTTATTTAATAGTTGTTTTACATTAGCAAACATCTTGCCATTAAAGATTAATCCAAAGCTTTAAAAATCGATTAAAAATCAACTTATTTATTACGAAAAAAACTCCTCTCTTGAATCTTAGAATTCTTTGAAAATTAATCTTAGAAATTAGAAATATATTTTAAAAATAGATTATAAAAATAGTAAATAATGGTGATAAAATAAAGATAGAGAGGTCTAAAAAGCTCTTATTTTTTAGAATTTTTATAGCTGATGAGCAAAAAAAAAAGAAGGCTGACCATCCGAAAAATGATCAACCTTTTTATAGTTTCAATACTATAAACTTACCCGTTATTTAATAAATTCAACGACTTTTTCAACAACATATTCTATCTGCTCTGTCGTCAGTTCAGGATAAATTGGAAGTGCTAGAGAATGCTTAGCAGCGAAATCAGAATGAGGATATGAATCCTTTGAAGAAGGAAGATCCTTAAAACATTCCTGATCGTGAAAAGGAACAGGATAATAGATCTCACAACCAATTTCATTTTTTTTCAGATATGCCATTAATTCATCACGATTCTCAACTCGAATTACATATTGGTTATAAATATGATAATTTTTCAATTCTTCCTCTTTATAAACAGCTTTTGGCAGTAAAACTTTATTCTGTTCATTTAATTCTATTTCTCCTTCATGTTGAGCTAAACCTGATTCAACAAAAAGCCTAGTATAAAGTTCTGCATTCTCCCTTCTTTTTTCTGACCATGAGTCAAGATGAGGAAGTTTTACACTCAGAACACCGGCTTGAATAGCATCTAACCTAAAATTACCTCCAATCATTTTGTGATAATATTTTGGTTTACCACCGTGAACTCTCATTATACGTAATTTTTCACCCAAATCTTCATCCATCGTAACAACCATTCCTCCATCACCAAAACAACCCAGATTCTTGCTAGGGAAAAATGAATAACAGCCTATATCACCAATAGTTCCAACAGATCTGCCATCTTTATACTGCACACTTATCGCTTGTGCACCATCCTCAACAACTTTAAGATTGTGTTTCTTGGCTATTTCCATAATTGGAGCCATATCAGCGCTTTGTCCATAAAGATGTACAGGAATAATCGCTTTCGTTTTGTCTGTTATCTTTTCTTCAATTTTAGCTGGATCAATATTGAAAGTAATGGGATCAATATCTACAAATACTGGGATAGCATTCAAACGTGAAACTACACCTGCAGTAGCAAAGAAAGAGTATGTTGGAACAATAACTTCATCTCCAGGTTTGATATCTATCGACATCAATGCTATCAAAAGTGCATCGGTACCTGATGAAACTCCTATTGCTTTATTTGAGCTAAGAAATTCATTGATTTCTCCCTCGAGTTTTTGAACTTCTGGTCCGAGAATAAAATATTGCGATTCAGCAGTATTAATTATTGCAGAATCAAGTTCACTTTTTAGTGAACTATATTGTGCTTTCAGATCTAACAATGGAACTTTCATTTAATACCTCTATTTTAATTTATTTAACCTTTAACAATATGATCTTTCTCAATACCGCAATTTTTGAATGCATTTCTTGTATCCAAAATCAAGGAGGAGTTTTTGCAGATGAATTTATAATCATATGCATCGTGGTCTGTACTTAGGAGCACTAAATCGTATTTAGCTAAATTCTCCTCAGTTATGTCGATTGATTCCATATCATATTTATATTTTCGTGTAGCTGGTAGATTTGGAATAAACGGATCGTTATAATCCACTGATGCTCCTTTATCTCTTAATATCTCAATAAGCTTTAACGAAGGAGATTCCCGCATATCATCAACATTTTTCTTATATGCAGCTCCAAGTATTAGAACTTTTGATCCATTGATTGATTTCTGATGACTGTTCAGTGCAGCAATTGCTTTTTCAACAACATAATATGGCTGATAAGTATTAATTTCACCGGCAAGTTCAATGAATTTCGTATTAACTTCAAATTCTCTTGCTTTCCACGTTAAGTAAAATGGATCAATTGGAATGCAGTGACCTCCGAGTCCAGGACCTGGATAGAAGGCATTAAAACCAAATGGTTTGGTTTTAGCAGCATTGATTACTTCCCAGACATCTATATTCATTCTGTCAAATACCATCTTTAGTTCATTTACCAAAGCTATATTTATTGATCTATAAACATTTTCAACAATCTTTGTTGCTTCAGCTACGTCTGGAGATGAAACCGGAACTGTCTCAACAATAACTTGATTATACAATGCTTGAGCAACTTCCAGACAGTTCTCCGTCATACCCCCAACAACTTTTGGAATTGTTGCTGTATTATAATTTGGATTATTTGGATCTTCTCTTTCCGGACTATATGCTAAAAAGAAATCTTTTCCAACATTTAGTTTTTCATCACTATTTTCTGGTGTTTCAAATAATGGTAATAAAATTTCTTTTGTTGTTCCTGGATAGGTGGTTGATTCAAGTGTTACTATTTGACCTTTTCGTAAATATTTTTTTATTGTTTTTGCAGTATCAACAACATAACTCATATCAGGTTCACGATGAGAATCGAGCGGTGTTGGAACACAAATTATAATTGAATCTACTTCTGCTAATCTTGAAAAATCAGTTGTAGCAGATAAGTGTCCTGCATCTACAGATTTTTTGATACGATCGCTTGGTATATGTTTAATATAGGTTTCACCTTTCGATAGTGATTCAATTTTCTTCTCATCTAAATCAAATCCTAAAACATTATATCCCTTTTCTGTAAACTCTAATCCTAATGGTAATCCAACGTATCCTAAACCGATAATACCAACATTGAAAGTTTTTTGTTCTATTTTTTGTAATAATTCTTCTTTATAATCCATAAAATCTCCACATCATGTTTTGTATAAAGTATAAATAAATTTTAAACGATAGGTAATTAACTTAAAATTCTAGCCATCTCAAAATAAATTAACTATAAATGTAGCATTTTTAATATAGAATTACTGTGATTAATATCATAAAATCATAATATGAATCCTTATTGAAATTTACACATCATATTGTTGAAAAATTTATTAAGTAAATAAAAACATGAGGAAATAAAAATGACTGAACAACTAACAAAATCTGAATTTCTAACTAAAGTATTCGATTACGAAAATAACAAAGAATGGAAGTACCAAGGTGAATTACCTGCAATGATTGATTTCTACGCAGATTGGTGTCAGCCTTGTAAAATGGTTGCTCCTATATTAGAAGATCTCTCAGAGGAATATGCTGATAAAATTAAAATTTATAAAGTTGATACTGAGGTAGAACAAGAATTAGCAGGTGTATTCGGAATTAGAAGCATTCCATCATTACTTTTTATTCCTGCAGAAGGTAAGCCACAGATGGCTCAAGGTGCATTGCCAAAGGATGCATTAAAAGATGCTATAAATAATGTATTATTATCTGTTGAAGCTAACGTATAATTTTTGTATATTTGTAAATTATGAATAGTTAAAGCTGGTTGGTACATCTAGCCAGCTTTTTTATGCTTTTACCAGAGAATTGCGCATAATATTTGAACATTTAATAGTTTCTTTGGTATCTGCACTACCAATCTCCCTTTGCTGATGTTTATATGTTTAATGATTTAATTTGAGGAGAGTTACCTTGAAAATAACAAAACAGTTTACCAACCGTGAAAGTCAAAGTCTAGATAGATATCTTCAGGAAATAGGTAAAGTTGATTTAATTACTGCTGAAAAAGAAATTGAACTGGCCACAAGGATCCGTCAAGGTGATCAGGAGGCTTTGGAAACATTAACGAAAGCAAATTTAAGATTTGTTGTTAGTGTTGCAAAGCAGTTTCAAAATAAAGGTCTTCCATTAAGTGATCTTATAAATGAAGGCAATATTGGCTTAATAAAAGCAGCAAAGAAATTTGATGAAACAAGAGGATTCAAATTTATTTCATATGCAGTTTGGTGGATAAAGCAGTCAATTATGCAAGCAATCGCAGATCAATCTAGAATGGTTAGACTTCCATTGAATAGAGTAGGCGCATTGACAAAGATCTCAAAAATTGCATCTCAATTAGAACAAGAATTTGAAAGAGCACCCTCAACAGAAGAAATTGCCAGTGAATTAGAAATGAGTGTCAATGATGTTGCTTATGCACTAAAAGTATCAGGACGTCATGTCTCTGTAGATGCTCCTTTTTCTCAAAGTGATAATGATAAAAGTAGTCTGCTTGACGTTATTTCTAATGATGAACAACCATCACCAGATCAAGATTTGATGGCAAGCTCACTCAAAAATGATATTGAAAGCTCTCTAGCTACTTTAACTGAAAGAGAGGCTGAAGTGATCAGATTATATTTTGGTATCAATAGTGAATACTCTGCTACACTTGAAGAAATAGGTGAGATGCTTAGCTTAACTCGTGAAAGAGTAAGACAAATTAAGGAAAAAGCATTAGTTCGATTACGTCATTCATCACGAAGTAAAAATCTGAAAGTCTATTTAGGTTAGTTTATAAAATAAATATTTAGGAAAAGCTCAAATAGTTAGTACTGTTTGAGCTTTTTTATTTTAAATTTGTTTAT
>JBDLIN010000057.1:0-18029 GCA_039714835.1 Bacteroidota bacterium
ATGAACGATCTTATCAACATATATTATTCTCCACCGGGTGGCTGCTGTGGTGGATTATTAAAATCGCAAATTATATCAACATCAAATTTAAATTTATTCTTTTCAACTGTAATTGCTCCCGGTTCGATCCCAAGATCTTCCGATTGATAAACACCTACGACAAACCAGTCTTTTCTATCCATAGAGATTTCTTCATTCTTTGTCTGTACTACAGCAAGATAAGCAAAATTTCCAGATTCAATATTTCCAAAAATAATACTATCGATTGTATTATAACTATATTCACTCGAACCATATGGTATTGAAGTACTTAAGTATTTTAGATTGGTAATGTCGAAATCTGCTTCTGACAATAAGGGATCTTTGAAAACGACAATGTTTGTCTGTGTTATTTGAGAATCCCATTCACCAACAAAAGTAACTGTTCCGCCAAAACCAGTTTTATTAGCTATGTCGCTTCCAGTTGGAGCAAGTCCGCCATCGCAAGCGATGAGAATGATAATACTCAGAGTAATTATTACAACGAATTTCATCTGTATTAAATATTCATTTTTGTCAGATGGAACTTTCATTATCTTTTATTCATCCTCATATAAGACACAAAGAATTATTAAAGTTTCATAAATAAAAGAAACAAATATTAAATTAGATTTGCAAATATTAATCATGCTAACCAGAAAGAACAACTAATAAAAAATACAAATCGCTAATTCTAAAGTTATTAGATTACTGCATCTTTTATAATTTTATTTTGATATGATCAGCAAAATTCAAGAAAATTCATTTATCTATTTACGATTATTTTTGTTGACCTTGCTAATCGTTGGATTAATCTTAAATTTTATAATCAAAGATTATTTCTGGCTCTTAGCAGGTTTGTTTTACCTGTTGCCGATTCGGATATTACTAATCATATCAATTCTATATTTTATAATTTCGGTGAAAAATAAATTTCACAGAATATCCTCAATAATAATATTTATTCTGATTTTCTTAATTATTTTTAATTCAGATTCAGGTTTTATTGACACTGACTCATCAGCAAAAATAATATTATGGAATTCTGCTCGTGATAAAACTACAACAGAAGACATAGTTGACTTTGTTAATGGCAACAAAGCAGACATCTATCTATTTATCGAATTTGATAAAAGGAAAAAGAAAGTAGCAGAAAAGCATAATATTGATAAGCTACTTCCACAATACAGCCTTAATCAATTAAGTGGAAATATGGCAATTTTAGTTGAAAGTGGAAATGAAGTAACTCGTATTGATTCTCTGGACGATTCATACAATTATTTTAATATAGTTGAAGTTAGTGGAATTAAATATGCTATAGTTGATATAGGTTCATGGCCATTTTATAACCGAGCCAAACCATTTGAAATGCTTTATCAATTAGTATCAAAACATTATGTAGATATTATTGCTGGAGATTTTAATACACCGTATAACTCAGTTCATTTTGAAAAGTTTTTTCAGAACTATAACTGTGGTATTACTGACAATAAGTATCTTAGAGAAACTTTTCCAAGTTGCATTCCTTTGGTTTCACTTGATCATATTTTTGTTTCAACCAGATTTAAAATAACTAGTTATGCACCTATTGCAATATGCAAATCAGATCACTATCCATTGAAAATTAATTACGAATAATTTTTTAGTTAGTTTAAATATCTTTGTTAAACAACAAGAATCTAATTCACACTCTCTATTGCTATTTTCGGAGTAGCTTTATTAAATACTGCTACCGCTGCAAAACCTACAACAAACATAATCAAGCTGTAAAATATAGCCGCGAGTGTCATTTCTGGAATTTCAAGAATAGTTGCTGTAATTAATAAAGCCAGTGTTCCATTTTGAATTCCAACTCCAATTGAAATACTAATTGTCTGAGCATATGATGTAGCAAATAATTTGGATACTACATATCCACTCAAAAATGCTAATACAACTAACAAAAGTGCCGCTGGGGTAACAGTATAGATGTTTGCTACAAGCACATCAATGTTTTGAATCACTAATGCTACAATAATTAAAACCAGAAATAGTGTTGAAAGTATTTTAACTGGGGATCTTAATTTAATTGATAAACTATGTTTTTTCGCATTTATAAGCATTCCAATTGTAATTGGTATAACACTAATTACAAAAAGTTCTATAAATGTTTTCAGAAGACCTAACTCAATAGCTTTTGTCTGACTAATACTACTAAGAATAATTGTTGCTGCAAAAGGGAGCCAAAAAGGTGTAATTACACTACCAATTGCTGTAAGAGAAACAGAAAGAGCTAAATCTCCTTTTGCTAATAATGTAAAAAGATTTGAAGTTGAACCTCCTGGTGATAATGCTAATATTACGAATCCTGCGCCTATCAAAGGGCTAGAAAATTCAAATAAATACATTCCCACTATTATTCCTAAAATTGGCAATAAAAACATTTGCGCAATAATTCCTGCTATGACAGGTTTAGGATTTCTAAATAATAAACTAAAATCTGATAACTTTAGCTCAAGACCAATACCAATCATTATAATTGCTAATGATAATGGTAGAATAACTGAACTTAGAAATGTACTTTCCATTATATCTCCTTATTAAATTTCTCTTATTGCGTTTAATAAATAATCTTTGCTATACTAAATTGAATTTCAAGATAATTAAAAATGATTTACCATTCAAGATATTGCATCTTTTTAGGTATCAACTTATAGAGCTGTGAGAAGAGTTTAAATGTTATTTTATATTCAAAATCTTATTCAAATCTGCTTCATTAAGCTTTAACAACTCAGATTTTACCAACCTAGGGATTAGAGTTTTCCAATTTTGATCTTGCGAAAAAACTGTTTTAAACAGTTTCAGAGCCTCATCAATTTCACCTTGATTTGCCAATGTAACAGCATGCCAATATTTCATCTCAAGATTTTCCGGGAACATCGTCTCAGCAGCAGCATATTCTTTCATTGCTTGTTCCATATTGCCATGTTCTACTTCCAGATCACCTTTATTCATATGTTCATATGCTCGATGGACTTTTAGAATTCTTCTCAGTTCTTTGAGTGGTTCTGGATTATCATCAACTCTAATATCTACTAAGCGGTCTTCCCAGACTTTTCCTGAAGATTCTGGTTTTACAACAAGCAAAGCAGCTGACTGTTTTCCTCGTATATCTCCTCCTGCCTTTTCAGCTGCTTCTAACACAGCCAGAAGTCTTTCAGCTAGCGGCAAATACTCATTATCAATAAAAGCCTTACTCATTGCAGGCCATACAGATTCAGTAGCCATTAGATTTGCTTGCACAGAAAAATTGTCTCCTTCAATATGTCCAGCAAAAGGTATACAATTTTTACCAGTGTAGGCTGCTGCATTTCCGGATTTATCCAGAATAGCTAACTGTCTAACATCTCTCCCTTCATCTCCATCTATTAAAATCTCCAAAGTTTCTTTTGCAGATTTCCCTTCCTTTAGTAATTCAAGTCCTTGAGGACCAAAAGCAGGATTAACGAAAGATTGTGTTGCAATAACTCCTACTCCGGCTTCTCCCCATGAGACAATAGTTCCAACCGAAAACCAATGAGACTGAACAGCAACCCCCATTTCCCCTGTGTTTTTATCTCTCGCGACTATTGAATATGTATGAGCTAAAGGCTTATCGCCATAAGGAAATTGACCAAAAATGTTTACACTAATAAATAGTACAATCACTATTAATTTCTTCATTCTTCTACCAATGCCTTTATAGTTTATTGAATTACTTCTTATTTACAAAATAGTGATTCTATTTCATCTTTTGAAGTTTTTATCTGAATTAAGTTGTTGGAGGTTATAAGATGTTTTTTGTCAGGGAAATTAGTGAAAGATTTTGAATCAAATCTCTTACTTATATCCATTCAAAATTACATACATCGGATTGAATACTGTAACAAATGCTGCTTCAAAAACACTGAATCCATTTTTCTTCATACCTAAAGTAGTTTGATGAATAACTTCTCCTAAAATTGCTCCGGCAACCGGAGTTACAATTAAGTCCTGAATACTCGGGCGTTCGGCAACTCCTTCGTACACATATTCCCAACCTGTTGACATGAAAGCGCTAAAAAGAAATGAGTTTAGTATTGATCCCTCTTGTGCCCTAATTGTATTATAATAAAATGCTCCTGCAACTGGATGACCTATATAATTTATCTCCCAATGATCTTCATCCCATACTGGCGGCTCAGTAAAAGCACGATTCAAATTTTCCATAGCATTATCAATATAACCCTCCTCCCATTTCGTAACCGAGCTAGGCATAAGCATCAGAGCACCGAGCATACCAACACACACACTTCCCCATATTTTGGTACCGCTCCAATATTGTTGAGCTGAAACAGATTGAAAATCTAATATATTGAACTCATTCGTATAGATATCATTATGCTTTGTATACATATTATTGAAAAACTGATTCTTCCCAACATTGTAAATGAATTTATTATAAAAAACATCTGACTGTAATAAATAGTTGCTGAATTTGAAATTCGTTTGATAATAATCATCCATCCTCAATGTTTGTAACTTACTTGATGGCTTGTATTGATTTGTAGCGTAGTCTTCGGAAATAATATCATAATTTAACTTATCATTAATTGAATAATAGACTACTTCATTCCCAAAATAATTTTTCAGATCATTGAATAATCTACCATCGAAAAGTGACTCAGAATTATTTAATCTAATAAAAAATCTATTGAAACCTGGGTGGTTTGAATAAAAGGAACTATTATTAGAAATTTTTAATTTATTATTCTTAACTCTTGAATCTGCTAAATATGAGAAATCTTGAGCAAAATAATTTTGAAATGAATTTATAAGTATCAGGAGAGTAAAGATATATTTAATTGAGTTAGCTTTGATAAGCTGATTAATATCTTTGCCTAAGGAATCATGAAAACGAGTTAAATAATCACCATGTTCTATATTATTTGTAGCCTTCAAAATAGTTTTTATCCTCTTACGAGAATTCTTTTAATAAATGTAAAAAAAAATAAATTAATCTTCAGAATTATTTAATAAAATGGGAATAGTGTTGCAAAGAGACAATCTTATAATTTCGAGCCCTCATAAAAAGAAAAGGAGAACCAATTAATAGTTCTCCTAATTACCCAAATATTATTTCCTTTACAATTTCATTGTAAGTCCAAGTCCTGCTGTACCTCCGCTGGTATGTCCACCACCGAACTCAAGGTAAACACCCCATTTATCACTCCAGAACCATCGCCCTCCTACTTGCAAGCCAATATCAAAATCATCAGCATTTTTATTATTATCTAAACCAAAAGCGTATCCTGCATTAGCTCCAGCGTAAACATCCCATGCAGCTGGTAATTCAATAAGATTGTCAAAGTAGAAATTAGCTTTAACACCAGCTGTTAAGTAATCTAAACCCAAATTTGTACCAGCTGAAGGTGCGATAGCAATATTTGCTGATACAGGAATATCATAGCTAACACCAATTATACCAAAGTTTAATTGACTTGTTGCCTGTGCAAAAGACATAGTAGCAAATGCTACAACTACAGATAAAATCATTATTAGTTTTTTCAAAACGGCACTCCTTTTATTGTTAAATAATACAACAGCAAATTTATAGAATAAAATATATTAAGACAAGCCCTCTAGTTTAATATTTTAATATAAGGATTTAAACATTTTTTTATTAGAAATAATAATCAACATTTAACACTGCAGAACCCCCGTATAAGGTTTGATCAAGTTGATTCATTGGGATTCTACGCCATATTAAATCAACACCTATAAGAAAATCATTTTCAGCTGTATACGCAGTTTTAAAAAATATAAACCCAATTTTATTTTTTACTGAAGTATCACTTCCTGCAATAAATGAATTCATTTGTAGTCCGATTGAAAAGCCAATTGGTACTTGCACAAGACTATTCAAATCAATATCAATAGATCCAGCCAAATTATAAAAGAGTTCGTTCTTTTCTCTTCTATCAATCACTTCCCCATACGCAAATTCTGTTAAGAGATTTACACCTATTAAATCACTTGCTGCCCATGCAAATCTAAGTCCTCCACCAAGTTGAATAAAGTTTCGGGTAGTGATAAGCCGATTATCAGGAGATAATCCTCTTTCATCAATTATTCTTTGAATAAAATCATATATGTTTATTATTGTTCCGCTATTGTTCCATAAGTTTATAGTACCGGAAAGTATTGTTCTATTGGTTTTCATTAATTTGAACATCCACCCAAGTTCTAAATCGGTAGTTGCATTTATTCCTTGCGCAAGTAAAGTTTGTATACCATCTCCCATGCGACTGGTCAAATCAAATCCTATCCATACAGCGAGCCATTTATTCACTGCATATTGATACTCAAAACTTAGCATTGTAAAATATAGATTACCTCTTAATCCATATATAGGTTCTCCTTCAATATCATGTATTGGAACTTGGAGATCTAATGCTTGACCATAACCAAGTGCATTATTGAAATATGTTTTAATGAATGGGGAACGAGTATGGTTATTTACAATAAATTTATGATTATGTAGGACAGGCAACTCAACTTCTTTTTCGTTAAGTAAGAATTTGCTCTCTTGTGCGGATGCATAATTAACTAATAGTACAACTGAAATTATAAATATCTTTATAATCGATTTGAACTTTTTATCAATGCGGTCCTGCACAATTTTATTATTGTCAACCATCATTTCCCTTTATTCTCCGAACGGATACATTATACCAAATATTATTTGAGTTGATGTATTCTTAAATTCTGAAGGAATATCTAGATCAGAAACATTAGGGATATTACTCACATTAGTTAACCCTATTGAATATCGTAATTCAAAAAACAGATTTAATGTATACACATCAAAAATAAATCCAACTCCAAAATTTGCCGAAAAATCGGTAGACTTGATAAACTCTGTAATATCATTTTCTCCTGTAGTATTTACCAATTCAGACTTTGCTTCCTGCAGAATGTCAAATTCAAATCCGCCACTGACATAGACCACTTTGCTCGCAACAACTTTAACCATTATTGGAATACTAAAGTAAGAAAATCCAACATTCAGACTATCTCGTTGTTCTTTATAACTTGGCAGATCATATGAAACTGTTGCTCCCTTTTGTAGAAACATTGGCTGAAGACTTACTGTTACCTCATCTGTAGCTCTGTAATCAAGCATTAGTCCGCCACCTAATGCGGTTAAACTGTTATACTCTGTATTTGGAGGAGCATTACCTGAAAGTGAAGAATTGCTAAGATCCCCGAACAATCCAACTGAAAATTGAGCACTAAGCGGTGAGGCAAAAAGCAATAATATGGAGAAGAAGAAAAAGTTTTGAAGATATTTCATAATACCCTACTTAAATACAAAAAAACTAATACTTCAAACTAAATTTACATGTAAAATAGAATAAGTATAGCTAATTTTCAATCAATTAGGATATTTGGTTTGGCACAATAATTGTTTTTAACCTCTCAAACGTAATTTAAATCATAATAACTAGTAAAAACAATAATCAGCATTTAAAATTCGGAGGTCCTAATGCTAAAAAAAATCTTTACACTCTTATTACTACTTTTTATTTCCTCAAACTTGTTATTAGCTCAAGTTGATTCTATCCAGAGAACTGGTGGTTTTGCCCGCATGCAAGCGATGGGAAATAACCCTTACATTATTGATCCCTATTATATGACTATTAACTCAGCATGGGGTGCATACTATAGTGATTTTATTATGGGTGATTTGGGCTCGACCAATACTGAATTCGGGAATGATGGAATTGGTCAGTTCATAGGTGCAAATTTTAAAGTTAGTCAAAATCTAACTTTAGGAGCTTTTCTTTCAAGATCTGATTTTAACGGTCAATTTTCTATTTTAAATCTTGATCCTTACAATGTTGTTGATCAAATTAATAGCATACCTGGAGTTGGACAAGTTATACCACTAAATAACAATGTTGGATTAATGGCTTCATTTGGTTTAGGAAAGCATAAACTCGGTTTTGGAGTTTCTTATGCATCTACAACAAATGAATATAATCCTGCTGATGGTGATGGTACAGTTGCTTCAGCATCTCAAATTGGTTTAAATTTTGGATTTCTTAGTCAACTAACCAGCAAACTTCTTATTGATGCAAGTTTAACTCTTTCATTTCCAAGTGCATCATATGAACAACCAGATATGGCAGTAACCAGTGTAAGTCATACGGTAATAAGTTTTAATGCCCGAACTTATTTAAAACTATCTCAAAAATTCAGACTTGTTCCAGCATTACAGTTTGTTAATCAATCAGGAAGTTATGAAATACCTACTGGAGATGGAAGTGAAACAGGTGATGTAACTTCGACATCAGTATTTATTCTTGGTGCTGGTTTTATGTATACGTCGGGTGATTTCCTTTTTGCCGGCGGACCTGCATATGCATCATTAAGTATCACCAATCCTGGAATTGAGGATATAAGTCCTGATCTATCGGAAGGATTTACCGGATTTCCAATTTGGAATTTCGGTGCCGAATGGAATTTTGCAGATTGGATAGTTGGAAGAATGGGATATATGGCTATTACTGGAAGTAGCTTCAGTGAATCGACTGCAAGTGCTACTGAGGTTAATGAGATCATTCAAACTGTTTACGGTCCATCAGGATTTTGGTTAGGTGTCGGTTTTAGAACAGGCATGTTCTCTTTAGATGCTACAATTAATGATGACGTCCTCCGTCAAGGTCTTAACAATATTGGCGGACTTGGACAAACATTTGCATACATTTCACTTAGTGTTGCTTTCTAAATATTACAATAAGAGTATCCTCGAGCGGGATACTCTTTCTTTTTTTTCTTACTGATAAACACGTATCAGTCCTTGTTGTCAACTTACTATAATCCTTTCCTCTTTCTACCAAAGTTACCTTAATGTATTTATTTCAATCACTTTTCGACAAAGTATAAATTTAATTATTGGAACGATTATTGAAATACTATACACTCATTATATAATAACTTTTGGCAGATTTAGAATGAATTTTGAGTTAATAGTTACATTGTCTTTAATTCTATTGTTTTTTATTGGTTCTAGAGTTCTTCGGTTTGTTTCGAAGCCGATCATAATAAAAGACGAAGAATCCAAAAGGTAATTGAATTGTAATTATTACAGATAATATTCTATTTCAGATTAATTAAAAACGCAGGTAAAACAATGGATGAAGAATTTAACGAATTCAAAAAAACAGTAGAACAAATCTTGTGGGATAGACAAAAAGAATGGTCAAAACGTATTGAAAAAGATTTCCAATCAAATATTGATTCTACTTTACCAGAATACTTTGATTTTGATAATATTAACGATGTTGTTGATATCCCATTTGTCTATATAATCTTAAACTAATGCGATGAAAAAGCTAACTGTTATATTTGTGATAATTTTTATAGTCGGACTAATTTACTTTTGGGAGGACTTGCAAATCTTTCTAAAATAATATATTCATTAAGATAGAACTTGATACTCTTGTTCCTAATTTCCAATTTTAATTTTTAATCACCCAACTTAATCCAGCTCCTAATTCAAATCCAGTAATATTGTAATGTACAGGTGCATCCATAACATGCGAATTATAATTTGCAATTACTTCCACTTGAAGACTGCTAAATAGTTTTATCGCTAAACCCAAACCAATTTGAAAATTTAATCTAGTATGAGTTCCACTTTCCATAACAATCACTTCTTCCTCTTCATGGTTAATTCTAAGAATGGGATAATTCGAATCGATAATATTTGCACCGCCCATAGCCATTAAAAATGGTCGAAAAGTATTAAGTAAAATGTAATATCTTCCCCCAACTTGAAGCGGAATTATATTAAAATGTGCATCGTTGATATTAAAGTTATGGTTAGAGTTCTCTTTGAAATTGATATATCCTGCTTGAAAAATATAAGAAAAATGATTTGAAGATAGATTCTCATAATTCAAATAAATTGCTGAACCAGTCTCCCAAATTTCCTTAATTTCACCAATATTATTAATGGTTGTCCCTTTAACAGAAATTAAAGTTTCGCTTTTATTTGATTGTGCAAATAATGAAGAACTAATAATAATTAAAAATGATATGACTGAAATTTTTTTCATGTTACAATCCTACACTTTGATTTATCTCAAGCAATTAATTAACTTTTCTATAGTGAATACCCAATGGATAACCTTTGCTCATTATTTCTGTAATCTCTATCCTCATAATCATCATACTTACCAACTCTATGATAAAGTAGCCATTCCAATCCAACAAACAGTTTTTTGTAGAGATGTATCCTAATTTTCGGTGCAAGCATTCCTATGAACTCATCACCCTTTGCTCCTTCCCATGTATGTATCCACCAGAAACTATAATCCAACGACAAGGCCCCAAAAGGAAAACTGAGGACAGTTTCAAATTTTGCATGTGCACCAGGACCCATATTGTAAGTTCTTGCAGAATCTAAAAATTCAACCTTCGGAACATAATCTGAATTTGCGGCTCCCATTAAAGTAACAGCTCCATGCAGTAAACTTGCAAATTGGATCTTACTCTTATTTGAAGTACGGTAACCGGCACTGAGTCCAACAGCAGCTGAACCAATTTCATAAACAGAGTTTTGAAGAAAATCATAGTGGCCAAAAATACCGTATAGAAATCTTCCGCCTCCTAATTTGGAAGAATTCCCAGTCATAATATTTACTATTCTAAACTGACCAACTACGGGTTGCTCTCCTGCAAAATTTAATGCTGCATTAAATCTAAAATAATCGAATGGTTTATACTTGTTTTTATAAAACAACTTACCATACATAATTTCAGTTGTCAACATTAAATTCCTGTCTCCATTTTTAAAATCAACTCCATCAGCAACATTATTAGCGCCTATAGCCAACTCCCCAACAAATGGTTGTGTTTCATAAAGTTTTTCATGTGTCACCCTTGAAGTTTTTCCAGTGATTAATCTATTGAATAATCTTCCAGGATTAAAAACGCCTGCACCTAATTCACGCCAAAACCTTTCACTTCCTGTAGTACTTTCATCTATTATCAAATTAGAAAAACGATAAAACATTTCACCAATCATTGATCCACCGTAAGATGTCATTACCCAATCATTAAGGGCCGGGGGTTCAATTTCCATAAAAAATTCCCATTGCCAACTGCCAATTGCTCCAACTCCGAGAGATGTCCAATAGTTATATCCACTTGAACGAGCAAGATTAAAATAAATAGAGCCATGAAATGGATGTGCCCACATATTGGTAATTAATCCGTCAGCATCTGTTGACCACCCTCTTTCAAAATTATGTTTAATAGACTTAGTGCTAATCTGAGCAAATTCTGATTTCATTATATATGCATTGAATGACCCGAGCGCTAAATTAAGTCCAATTGATTCTACAATAGGCAGCCATAAAGGTTTTCTTGGATTCATCTTTTGAACTAAAGATTGTTCAGGAACATAACCTGTATCTGCAAGCATAAGTGAATCATTTTGGGTTGTATAGATAGATTGGCTATAAAGACTTTGGGTACAGAAAATGGATGCAATTAAAAAAATAGGGAAAAATCTCATAGGGTAACCCCAACATTCTTCTTGTATTATAAATAAGTCATTGTTTTATTAATGTATAAAATAGTCATTTTTTTGCAGAATTGTTTTATACTAATATCACTGATAGAATTAATGAACCACTGGAAATATTTTTAACATATTGGATGTAAAATGAATTTAAAACAATTCAGAATGAGAAAAATTACAATTTGTGTCTAATTTTTTTTAATTTAAATCTTATTACAAAAAAAGTTGCGAAAAATGGAAAAAGTACTTTTTCAGACATTAAAACAGAACAAATTATTTAGTAAAGTTGATGTTGATACATTAATAGTAGATGACATCAAGGGAAGCTTCATTGCAATTAACCAAGGCGAAATATTATTCCGAGAGGGTGAGGTTGTTTCATCATTATTTTTAGTAATGTGGGGCGAGATAAATGTTATTAGAAAGAAAAGTGATAAAACAGAATCATTTATCTTTCATGAAAATGAATTTTTTGGACATGAAAAATTTTTGAATGAAGATGATTCAAGTACAACCGTTGCTGCTTTGAGAAATTCTTACATTTTGGAATTGACTAAAAAGGAAGTTGAGTTTTTAGCTAAACAGAATGAGCAAATATTTTCTAATATTTATAATTCTGCACTCACACCAAGTAGTGAAAAAGTTGAGGATGAACTTCCAACTCATAATGATGAAGATCAAGCTCCAGAGGAGAAAACATTAGAGGTTTCTGAAAATAATCATCAACCTGAAACTGATCAAAAAAACACTACATCTTCCGATCCTATCTACACTACCAACGAGCAATACGCAAATCTGACTCAAGAGGCACTTAATATGAAACTAGAACAATTAGAAAAAATTAATCAAGCAGCGCATCTGGTGAACTCTAACATCAACTTGGATGACTTACTGCAAAATATTATTGATGCTTCAGTTGATCTGGCTGGTGCTGATAGAGGAACTCTTTACTTAGTTGAGAAAGATAAAAATCAACTCTGGTCTAAAATAGCTATAGGTAAGCAACCAAAAGAAATTAGATTAAAAGTTGGAGATGGCTTGGCAGGCTGGGCAGCAAAATCTGGTGAAACTATAAATATTGAAGATGCGTACTCAGATGAAAGATTTGATATGAGCTATGATAATGCTAGCGGATATCAAACAAAAAGCGTTATGTGCTATCCTGTTAAAAATAAGGATGGTGAAGTTATTAGTGTGCTTCAATTGTTGAACAGTAAAAACGGTGCTTTTTCAAAACTTGATGAAGATATTTTAGATTCACTTTCAACTCACGTTGCTCTTGCCTTACAAAACGCTGATCTTGTTGAACAACTCTTAAAAACAGAAAGAGTCTCATCTTTAAATAAGATGGCTAACTTTCTGATTGAAGATATTAAGAAACCAATCCTTATAAGTAAACGTTATGCAGAACATCTTAATAGTAAAGAGATGGATCAGGAAACTTCCCAGATAGTTGACATGCTTTTAGATGAATTAAACAATATAACTGATCTTATTCAAGCAACTTCTAATTATTCAGCTACACCTGCTCTCGTTAAAAGTACATATGTAAATTTAAATGAAACTCTTGACGATTTATCAGGTAGAATCGATTCTTATGTTAAATCAATGAGTTGTAAAATTGAAAAAGAATATGCGAAAGATGTATTAGTAAATCTTAATATCAAAGATTTTAACCAAGCATTTAAGCATATCACTAAAAATGCTTGTGAAGCTATGCCACATGGCGGTGTTATTCAACTCAAGACCAAAATTGATGAAAAGAATATAATGATCATCTTCAATGATAAAGGGAGTGGGATTCCTGAAAGTCTTTGGGATAAAATATTTGAGCCCTTCATGTCATATGGTAAGAAGAATGGCCCCGGTTTAGGTTTGACTGTTTCCAAAAAAATTATTGAAGAGCATGGCGGTACAATTAAGGTGAACAGTTATATTGGTATTGGAACTTCAGTAATACTTACTCTTCCCATTATCAAATAAACGATTTTCTTTTT
Source organism: Bacteroidota bacterium (assembly GCA_039714835.1). Lineage (GTDB taxonomy): Bacteria > Bacteroidota > Ignavibacteria > Ignavibacteriales > Melioribacteraceae > SZUA-22. Next base: position 13,609 of record JBDLIN010000057.1, read on the forward strand.
TAGTTCATATTACAATGAAACAAAAATTAATCGTTATTCTTGGTCCCACCGCAGTCGGGAAAACCAAATTTGGTGTTGAATTAGCTGATAGGTTCAACGGTGAAATAATCTCTGCAGATTCCCGTCAAGTTTATAAAAGAATGGATATCGGAACCGGAAAAGACCTGAGTGACTACAAAATTGGAAATAGACAAATACCCTGCCATTTAATTGATATACTAGATCCAACTGAGGAATTTGATCTGTTTAAATTTCAAAAATCATTTAAAGAAGTTTATACAGAAATTACAGTTCGACAACGAATACCGTTTTTAGTTGGAGGAACTGCCTTATACATACATTCAATTTTAAAAAATTATCAATTAACCCATGTTGATTTTACTTCATCACGAAGAATAGAATTGCAACAGTTATCTATAGATGAATTAAAAACTATGCTCTCGACCAAAATATCAAAACTCCATAACACAACTGATCTTATTGAAAAGGAAAGAATGATCAAAGCAATATTGATCTCTGAGAACCAAGACTCAGTAAGTGAAGAAGTTCAAAATGAGTTTACATTTCTGGTGATAGGATTAATGGATAACCGTGAATCAATAAAAAGCAACATAACTGACAGGCTTAAATATAGGTTGCAAAATGGAATGATTGAAGAGGTTGAAGCATTAGTTGAATATGGTATCACCTTTGAGAAATTGGATTATTTTGGATTGGAGTATAAATTCATTGGAAAATACATCAAAGGAGAATTAAGTTACAATGATATGTATCAAAAACTAAATAGTGCAATTCACAAATTTGCAAAGCGACAAATGACTTGGTTTAGAAAAATGGAACGAGAGGGAATTGAGATACATTGGGTAGATAAAAACAACAAGGATAACGTCCACCCTCTGATTGAAAACTTTCTGTCTGTATAAAACAAATTGAAATAATAATTACATCAGATGAATAAAGAGCTTCCTCAAAAGGTTAAAAAATATTTAGACAAATATGCTAACGATATATGGAACATCTTTGGTGTTGAAAAATTGTTTGATACTATTATAATAATTCCAGCAATTGAAGAGCTACAAAACATTAAAACACTTCTTCTTTCGTTAAGTAAAAATAAGAGTGACTTCTTCCCAGCTACCCTTATTTTGTTTGTAATAAATAATATAAAAAGTTCGGAACATTTTGTAAAAGAGAACAATGCAAATACTATTAAATATTTAAATAATATTATTCACAAAAATATTAATGATGATCCATCAGTTAAAAGCATTATTGAGTCAAACCTTCAAATTGGATTAGTTGATGCTTCATCCAAAGGTTTTGAGTTAAATGAAAAAGAAGGAGGCGTTGGATTAGCACGAAAAATTGGGATGGATGAAGCATTGAAATATTTTAACTACGAATCATCATCAAAAAATATCTTGATCTGCTTAGATGCAGACTGTACTGTCTCTGAAAATTATATATCAGAAATCAGAAACAGATTTGATCGAGATAATTTAAAAGCTGGTTACGTTAACTTTTCACATCCGAAGCCAAACAATGAAGAAACTCAAAAGGCTATTATCAACTATGAAATTTTCCTAAGATACTATGTCCTTGGATTAAAATATGCAAAGTCACCTTATGCTTATCATTCAATTGGTTCAACAATGGCCTGCGATGTTGATAGTTATATCAAAATTCAAGGAATGAATAAACGTAAAGCCGCTGAAGATTTTTATTTCATGGAAAAACTCTCAAAAATAACAGAGATAAAAAAAATTGAAGATACAACGGTTTATCCTTCAAGCCGCGGATCATGGCGGGTTCCTTTTGGTACTGGTAAAAGAGTTTCACGATTTCTAGAAAAAACACAGAATGAATATCTACTTTATGAACCGAATTCATTTACGATATTAAAAAAATGGAATGAACTTTTTTACTCTACCGAAATTTTATCAGCACAAGAATATTTGAATTATGCATTAGAAATAAATAAGTCCTTATTCAATTTTTTAACTGAACAAAAATTTGAAGAAAATTGGAATAAAATCTTAACAAACACAAAATCTCATGATCAAATCAATATTCAGAAGCAATTATGGTTTGATGGATTTAAGACTCTCAAACTAGTCCATTTCCTACGTGACAAAGAATTCCCTTTGATTAACATGTTTGATGCAGTGGATGAATTATTCAACTTAATGCAGATTCAGTTTGAGCATAAGAATGAGTCTGGTAATATTCCTCCAATTCTGTTACAAGAAGAATACCTTTCAAAATTAAGAAAAATTGCATAGCCATTATAGAAAAGTTGTTGCAAGTAAATTTGACGTTATGGACCACGAGCCTGTCCGAGAACTCATTTTCTGTCATGCTGAATTTATTTCAGCATCTATTTTTACTTTATAATCGAAAGAACGAGATTCCGGATCAAGTCCGGAATGACGATTTCTCCAGTTCTCGGACAAGCACATAACCATTGACAGCTCAATGAATTTAATATATTCCTCTTCTAATTATGTCATAACTAGTGGTATAAATAATCGGTTTAGTTTTTGATACGTTACTTTTCTATATTTGCATCTCAATAAAAGTAAGAATAAAAATGAACTTTTTAGAAAAATTACACTCAGTAAAAGAGCGATTTGAACAGGTTAATGAGCAGTTAGCTGATCCTGCCATAATGTCTGACCAAGTAAAACTAGTAAAACTAAGTAAAGAGCGAAGCAATCTACTTGAAATAGTTACAGCTTATGATGAATATAATGAGGTTATCAAAAATATTGAAGGTAATCAAGAAATTATAGCTTCTGAAGAGGATTCAGACCTAATTGAGATGGCTGAATTAGAATTGGACGAGTTAAAGTCGAAACAAATTGAACTTGAAGAAAATATTAAACTTCTCCTTATCCCAAAAGATCCTCAGGATGATCAAGATGTAATTTTAGAAATTCGTGCAGGTACCGGAGGAGAAGAAGCTGGATTATTTGCTGGCGACTTACTACGTATGTACACACGTTATGTAGAATTGCAGGGTTGGAATCTTGAATTAATGGATTTGAATGAAGCAACGATGGGTGGCATTAAAGAAGCTGTAATGTCAGTTAGAGGGGATGGTATTTATGGAATATTGAAGTACGAAAGCGGTGTTCACAGAGTTCAGCGTGTCCCTGCAACTGAGGCAAGTGGTAGAGTCCATACATCTGCTGCATCAGTAGTAGTTATGCCGGAAGCCGAAGATGTAGAAGTCGATGTGGATATGAACGATGTTAGAGTAGATACATATCGGGCTAGCGGTGCCGGTGGGCAGCACGTTAACAAAACAGATTCTGCGATAAGAATGACGCATATTCCAACAGGAATAGTTGTGCAATGCCAGGATGAAAGATCTCAACTCAAGAATAGACAAAAAGCATTAAAAGTTTTAAAAACAAGATTGTATGATGTAAAGCTCCAGGAACAAGAAAGTGAAATTTCCCAGCAAAGGAAATCATTAGTTAAGAGCGGCGATAGAAGTGATAAAATTAGAACTTACAACTTCCCCCAAAATAGAGTGACTGATCATAGAATAGGGCTTACCCTATACAACCTAACAAATATAATGGAAGGTGATCTTAAGGAATTAATCGAAAAACTCCAGATGGCCGAACGAACAGAAAAACTGAAGAACGGATAATTTCACAATTATCAAGCAATATGAAAACAATAGTTTTACTTCTTTTAATAGCATCACAAATTATTTTTGGACAGGTTAAATTCGACGCAGACTTTGAAAGTGGGAATTTATCCACCGTTACAACAACGGATTCCATTAACTACAATGTAACAACTGTGTCAGATATTGGCGGCAGGTGGTTTTACTTTAGAATTACTGGAGTAAAAGATAGATATATTAAAGTAACTATTACTAATAGTGATGTTAACAGACCCATGTATTCATACGATAATGTGGAATTTATTCGTTTTACAGAATCTGAAGCACCGGTCGAAAATGTATTCCAAAAAACATTTGAAGAAGATACTGTTTATGTTGCTTACTATACTCCTTATACATTCAGCTATCTGCAAGAAAGATTATCGGAGTGGTCAGCAAGTGAATATGTAACTTTAGATACACTTGGATTTACCGAAAAGAATTTACCTTTACAGGAAATGATCTTAACCGATCCATCTTATCCGGATGATGAAAAATTAAGAGTATGGATACACGCTCGTACTCATCCAGGTGAGACCCCAAGTTCTTGGCACTTTGATGGTATTATGCAGAAACTTCTTGAAGATGATGAAGTGATCGATTACTATCGTAAAAATATAATTTTTTATCTCTATCCCTTCAATAATCCTGATGGAGTTTATTATGGACGGTCAAGAACAAACTACTACGGAATTGATCAAGAACGTGATTGGAACTTCCCTGATAACGAAACATCAGCAGC
>JBDLIN010000058.1:0-17820 GCA_039714835.1 Bacteroidota bacterium
CCTAACCACCAATAAAATATTAAACTTGACATATCATTGAATACTGCAACAGATATAAAAAATAAATTTGCAAAAATGTTCATTGCTGGCCAGATTAGTGATTCATAAAACATTCCCCAAAGAACCAATGTGTTATAGAAATTAATTGTAGGATTAAATAAGAATCTTTTATGTTTTCTAACAGCTTGTAATATACCTCTTGTCCATCTATAACGTTGTTTTAGCAATTGATATACAGTTTCTGGTGCTTCAGTCATTGCCCAAGCATCGGGTTCATATTCAATTTTCCATCCTAATGATAATATCTTTAATGTAATATCAGCATCCTCTGCAAACGTATCACTTGAATAATAACCTACCTCACTAAGTACTTCTTTCCTGAAAATCCCAATTGGACCAGGAATAATATTTACCATTCTAATCTGACCTTGTGCACTTCTGGCTAAATTTAATCCATGGATATATTCTAATGCTTGAAGATCAGTTAACCAGGTTCTTCTATTCTGAATTTTTACATTCCCTGCTACAGCTCCAACTTCTGGATTTACAAAATGTCTAACTGATTTTTTCAAGGTTTTCGGTGATAATATTGAATCACCATCCATACAAAGTATAAATCCAGCATTTGAATACTGTATTCCAGCATTTAATGCTTTTGCTTTTCCACTATTTGGTTTATTTATTAGTGAAATTTTAATTTTATTGTATTCACCTTCCTGATATCCAACTAAAGATTCAGCAATTTCTTTTGATTCATCAGTTGAACCATCATTTACAATGATTATCTCGTAATTGGAGTAATCCAATTTTAGAAGTGATTCTATTGAGTTTTTGAGAGTGATACCTTCATTAAATACAGGAACAATTATTGACACAAACGGTGAATAACTTTTATGTTTTCTAACAGTGTATTTTGTTATGTAAAAATACGCCATGAAGAGTATCGAAAAGTATCTAATAAGCAGTATAAAAAGAAATATTACAAGACTTACAATTGATGCATACACAATCAATCCCTTCCATGATAATATAGTTAAAGGAAGAGTGTATAGAATAATTGCAATTAAAAGAACAGATAGGATTCCAGAAATTATAATCACTTTACGTTTTTCTCTCAATTCTTCTCTTTTCGGAAGAGCTATTTCTCTGTTATCTAGCTTAATTTGATATCGATATTTTGCATATTTTTCTTGCATAATTAAATAAGATAAAGCCAACAATAATGCCAATAAACTGTTTGTTTTTAGCTATTTATCAAGGTTTTCTTATTAATAAAATTCAATTTAGATTTAAAAGTGAGTTTTTTGGCTCACAATGAGACAAGTTGGTAGGAATTATGTCAGAGAAGTAAAATAATTATTTTACTATAATTATATCTTTATGTATCAAAATATTGTCTAAATGGCTTAAATATTAAATTATCATCATTAATAACAGATTCGAATAATATTTCAGAATCGCTAATTGATTGATTGACATCAATATTAGCAACCGAGATATGATCAAGTAGACTTACTAAATTAATTGATTCAATTGAGGAAATATTTTCCATAAATTTCGTTAGCATTTTTCTAACTCCTTCCTCGGCACTTCGAATCAAGAGAATCACAATTTTGTCATCTATTATACACAGTTTATCTCGTTTTTTAACCGATAGACTTACTAAATTCTTTAGCATATCAACAGTAATTAAGCGGTTGATCTCTGCTTTCGGATCTAATTTGAAAGATAGAAAACCAAATTTCTGTCCTGTTGTTTGATAGAGAGCAATTTGATTATTTAAAATCAATCTAAAATCATCAATATTATAAGTATTTGCTAAACTTGATATGTTTGAACTCCATTTGTAGGATTTCTCTTTTTCTTGGATCCCAATTATTTCTACATCCTTAGCTTCTACCTCTTCGATTAGCTCCTCTGTAACCACAATTCCCTTTTTCGGTTCAATCCAATAATCTGAATGAAACTGACCTTCAGTATGTCCAACATTGGGATTTACAATTATTCTCCCTGAATGATATTGCTCGGGGATCTGTTTCTCTGATTTCTCAAGATAAATTGATGCTGTAACATTATCCGAAAGAATTGAAACAATGGTTTTAGATTTCTCTGCAGCTGGTTCACCAACAACAAAGAAGCTTGTTATATTCTTATTTTCGATCATTTCCAACATATTTGTGAAGACATCCTCGAGCAAGTCAAGTCTTTTAAAACCTACATAGGGAGTTAATTCATCAAAGATAATTCTTTCTGGTTCATACTGTTCTGAAACCGAAACAATATCATTGATATATTCTGTCAAATATTCATCTTGATCATAATCATCATATATATCATTTGGTGTCGAAACACGAACAACAATAATTGAATTATTATTCATATATTTTTGCAGATCAAATTCAATAGTTGCAGCTTGAATCATTAGATCCTTTGGGCGCATTGTTGTAAAAAAGAGGCATTTTTCGGATTGTTGAATCGATTCTTTTGCTAATTTAAGACTTAATAATGTTTTTCCCGATTTTCTAGGACCAACGATTAGATATCCTCCACCTTTGTATATTCCTCCCCATTTCTGGTCAATTAAGGGGAAGCCAGACTTAATAAGTTGTATGCCACTATTCATATTATAGCTATATCCTAAAATCAGTAATAGTATTCAAAATCAAATTATGTGCCGTGAAATCTTTTAATTTTAGAGGCTTTTCTGACTATTAAATGAATTGAATATCTCAATTTGAGAACTTTTAATTAAAAGTGCTCTAAAATAAGGCTTATTGAAAAAAATAATAAAAGATATAGAATATGGGGCATATTATATAATAGATATCTGAATAAAATCCAGTAATAAATGAATGGATAGTATCAGTTTTAGTGAAATGTACCTTTTTAAAATGGATCTAAAAAACCACTTTTAAACCTCCAACAAACTCGCTTTTATTAGAAACAAATAGTTGGGTATTTTAACTCTATAAAAGAAATTACTAATTAACCTTAACGTTTGTTAAGCCGATACCTGCTTCCTCAGCAAGTGTAACTTTTCCATCAACTATTGTTGTACCAGCAAATGGATCATTCCCAATTAATAAATTTCCATCTAAATCTGTCCATTCAGCAACTGGGGCAAGTTGTGATGCAGCAGAAATTGCGCAAGAAGTTTCAGTCATACAACCAACCATTACTTGCATATCAAGTGACTTTGCAAGATTAACCATTTTATGTGCTTCTCTTAATCCAGTGCATTTCATTAATTTAATATTTATACCTGAATATACACCATGAGCTTTTATCACATCAGGAATCCTTTGCAATGCTTCATCTGCAAATGTAGGTAGTGGAGAATTTTCAGTAAGCCAAGCCATATCATCGATTTGTGTTTTCGGCATTGGCTGCTCAACCAATTTTATTCCATTCTCTTTTAACCAATGAATCATATCTAATGCGAATTCTCGATCTTTCCAGCCCTGATTAACATCAACAACTAGCGGTTTGTCAGTTACAGTACGAATAGTATTTATCATTTCTTTGTCAGTATCTCTTCCCAGCTTTACTTTCAAGATATTGTAAGGTGAGGCTTCTTTCACTTTTTGTATTACAACTTCCGGAGTATCAATACCAATTGTAAAGGATGTATCAGGAGTATTTGTTTTATCATAACCCCAGATTTTATACCAAGGCTTTCCTAGTAGCTTCCCTACTAAATCATATAAAGCAATATCAACTGAAGCTTTAGCTGCGGTATTCTTTTCTGCAATTCCATTTACATACTCTAGAATTTCTTCAACCTGGAATGGATCATTAAACTGAGATAGATCAACTTTGCTAAGGAACTCTGTCGCGGTTTTATGAGATTCACCAAGATAAGGAGGCATTGATGCTTCACCATAGCCAATTACACCGTCATATTCAATTTGTGTAAGCATTACTGGTGTTGTGCTACGTGAGCTTGTTGCAATTGTAAAAACATGTTTCAGTTCTAAAGTATATGGTTTGAATGAAAATTTCATCTTATTATTACTACTCATAGAATTAATGTTCTTTGATAATAACTCAGTGTTTGTAGATGTAAGTAATGTTCCAGCAATTAGTCCAGAAGACTTTAAAAATTTTCTACGATTTTGTTTCATTAAAGTTCTCCGTTATAAAATTTACAATCTTTAACCATTGTTATTCCATTTTCATTTAAAGAAGTAATTATTCTTCTGGCTCGAATAAAATGATTTAGCCTGAATTTACTAAAATTCGATTTCTTCTTATCAAAACTGTTGATTTTAACAAGACCAGCTTCGTGAATAAATTCTAAATTCCCTATATATATTCCAACATGGGTAATTCTTTCTTTTCGTTTTTCTGTTTCTTTAAATCCAAAAAACAGTAGGTCTCCTTTTTCCAGTTTATCAAAACCATTTTCCGTATCAACTAAAATACCTTTGTTTACTTGCTGGGAGGCATCTCTATCTAGTACTACACCATTCAAAAAATATACTGTCTTTGTAAAACCGCTACAGTCCATCGCTTTAGCAGATGTTCCTCCCCATAGATAAGGGATCCCTACAAACTTATGAGCAGTTTCAATAATATTTTCTTTTGTTGGTTTTGCTTCATCCATCCATTTTTTATATGGTAAAACTTCACTCTCCTTTATATATCCAATTCTTTTATCAGGAAATTGGACTTTAACGAAATCACCCTCTGAACCGATTTGGATAAGAATATTTCCAATTACTATATCTGATACCCTTTGAGAATTTCCATCCGGTTTACTGTATACAAAACCAAAATCATTAATATAAATTATTTTGGAGTTGCTATTCCAATCATCCAATTGTTCTTGATTAAGAGTAACTATTCCATCTTCATCTACCCATGAAATGTACTGATCAGGAGTTTGAATTAAATAAAAATCTACTTGACATTTTAATACCTTTACTACTGTACCAAGTAATGCTTGGGTTGTAAGTTCAGCCGGATGTCTGGGAGAGGAACGAAGATTTGCAGCAGATAGATTTACCAATCCAAAAGTTTTTCCCTTCAATTTCTCTTCAGGAAGAAGTATTATTTGATCTTCAGCGTTGAATTTTGCAATTTTAATTTTTTCCATCAATTCCTCTTTAGCTTCTGGTATATTAGTTTCACCCGACAGAATTAAATCATTTTGTTCTTTTAAAATTTCTACATCGAATAATGCTACCCTCTTATCAGGAGCATATTTCGTTTTTAATTCTTGAATAATGTCATGAATATCATTTATCGAGTTAAGCTGTCCATATATAAATATAGAACTTATTAGAGTTACTAAAACAGTTAGTTTAATTTTCATTGTTGTTTTTTGATAATTATAAATTATACTTACGAAAAATAGTGATAATGAGGACTAATAAAAAAGGAATTATAGATTGAAAATTATATATTTTATAATTATTCAAAAAAAAATGCAGTTTAAACATATTATTAATATTGAAGGTTTATTAATTAGCTTGTTATAGATTAAAAGTGTTGGAATAAAAATATTTTAACTTTAATATTGTGATATTCATTTTAAATAAGGAAAGGAATTTGACAAGAGTAATTTTAGTATTCTTATTCATTAGCAGTATATATTCTGCACAAGGTAATACTGAAAATTTGATCCAAGTTGTATCAAGAGGAAATGATAATATTTACATTGATACATCAGGCTTAGATAATTTTTCCGGCGAAGATATCTTTATTTGGGCTGTTGCAGAGCATTCAGTTCCAATAACAATTGAATCAATTGAGAAAAATATTTCAAAAACAAAAACCTATTATCTTTTTAATAAAAGACTAAATAAATATAGTATCCTCTTTCTAATTTATTATGATGATATCGGGAATGTACTTGCTAGTTACGACTATAATAGGAATACAAATATTGAAGTTTATCAATACAATTACCCCATTTGGGAAAACAGTACTGAGTATGCAATACTTAATAAATGTATTGAAATAATTGATTCGAAAAATCAAAAAGAGTAGGGTTGTTATTCTACCACCAAATGGTCGATGGTAGCAGCGCAATGGAGTCTACTTTAGTTCTTCAATAATCTTCTTCTTATCAATATATTTTGATTCTTGAACAATTCGATTAATCCTCTTTTTTAAGTATATGCTTTTACGTTTCAAGTTGTATCTAATAGGATTTGGTAATATTGATGCAAGCATAGCTCCTTCTCTTACATTTAAATAGTTTGATGATTTATTAAAATAGACTCCGGATGCTGCCTCTACACCGTAAATATTTTCTCCAAACTCAGCTATATTTAAATACACCTCAAGGATTCTTTTCTTGGACCAAACAAGTTCAATTAGGAGAGTATAATAAGATTCTAAAGCTTTTCTCCACCACGTTCTATCAGCAGAAAGAAAAAGGTTCTTCGCTACTTGCTGAGTTATGGTACTTGCACCTCTAAGCTTCTTCCCTTTCTCAAAGTCTTCAATAACTTGCTGGATTTGCTTTACATCAAATCCCCAATGATCTATGAACCTTTGATCCTCTGAAGTAATTATAGCAATTTTTATTTCATCAGAAATTTTATTTATAGGCATCCATACTTGTTCATATTTATCAGTCTTTAGAATTGAATCAAATGATTGGTCGCTTTTCTGCTGTATAAATGCTGTTATAGGGGGATTAATCCATTGAAAAAGAAATAGTATCAGCACAGTATAAATTGTATATGCAATTAGAAATGTGGAAAATCCAAAAGCAATTTTTCTCATGTTAAATACTTATTTAATAAATTCATTCAAATATTTGAAATCTTCTGTCAACTCACCTTTGTAAACAATTACCGCTTTCTTAATTTCTGGTGGGAAATTTACATCATCAAAATTCTTCGATTTATCTGCATTAACAATTCCCGGTATGAAATGATTCAAAGCATTACTAAATTCAATTGATGAGTTTCTAGGTAGCTCCGTTGGTAAATTATCAACAGCAATATTCACAATACCTTCACCGGAATATCCATCAGTTATTGAATCATCATTAGGATTATAAACATAAGCAGGATTATCCGATTCAGTTGATTTAACTGTAAACTCAACAGCCCCATCTATATCACAAGTGATGTCGCATACTACATCAAGTTTTACTTCATCTATTGATTTGAAATATTTTTTAGTTAGAAATCTTGGTGACTCTTCCGTCCAATATATTGCATTTACAATAAGACTTAAATATGGAAGATATTCTTCAAATTTAGATTTATACTTTCCCGGATTATCAAAATAATCTTGAAGGACAAATGAATTAGATGGATCTTTCGGTTCAACAAGATGTTCTTCTTTAAAAACTACTTTATAAAAGAAATCTTTTGAATCACCATCAATTGAATTCAATTCTTCTGGTAATATTTCCTTATGCGGGAGAAGATCAAAAATCTCTTGAGCACCATTTGAGACATTTCCATAACCCATAAATCCAATTACATAAGGTGCTTTGTGAGCAGGTAATCCTTGCTCCTCAATATCCTTCCCAACTTTTGCAATATGTGTTTTTGCATCTTCAACACTATGATATTCATAGGCAGGTTTAATCTCAAGTAGTGGTGTTGAGTAACCTAATTCTTTTAATCGTTTTCCATAACCATGTAAAGCATCTATCATTCCAGCAATGCCAGCATATTTCCCGAAAAACACTACTCGTCGTCCACTATTATTTGTTATAAGTTCATAATCAATAAGTGTACATTTGAGATCCATAATTCTCTTAAGAAGCGGCATGTTATATTCTTGCCCTTTGATAGTGTGAGAGAAGAACATGTAGGTCTTATCTTCTTGTAATAGTTTAATTGGAATTTCTTTTACAGCAATAACAACTGGGCACTCTGAAAGGTCTTCATTTACTGTAGCTCCTACATCTTTAAATTCCTTATCACTAAAAGCTCTCTTTTCAAATGGTTGGATTATAGTTTCGATTCCATGATCATCTTTTAATATTTTTATATGCTCTGGTATTATCGGAACTCTTCTTTCCCAAATGTTTTTATCTTCTCTCCTAATACCTAATAGTTTTTTCATCGAAACTCCTGCAAATCTCAAAAAAAAAGCCCTCCACTATAAATGGAGAGCTTTAGTAATAATAAATATTTTAAATATCGAATTTAATACCTTGTGCAAGTGGTAGTTCACTACCATAATTAAGTGTGTTTGTTTGGCGCCTCATATAAGCTTTCCAAGAATCTGATCCTGATTCTCGACCACCACCGGTCTCTTTTTCACCACCAAATGCACCACCAATTTCAGCACCGGAAGTACCAATATTAACATTTGCTATACCGCAATCACTACCCCAATGTGAGAGGAAAGTCTCAGCTTCTTGCATATTATCAGTGAATATTGATGATGAAAGACCTTGTACAACATCATTGTGGATATCAATAGCATTAGAAACATCGCCTTTATACTTAATTAAATATAGAATTGGTGCAAAAGTTTCTTCTTGAACAATTTCATAATGATTCTCAGCTTGAACAATAGCAGGTTGGACGTAACATCCAGAACCATATCCCGGACCAGACAGTACTTTTCCTCCGAATAAAATCTTTCCACCTTCTTTTTTAACTAAATGTAAAGCTTCCTTAAAATCTTCAACTGCCGCTTTATCAATCATTGGTCCAACATGATTTTTTGCGTTCAATGGAGAACCAATCTTCAAGGTTTTATAAGCTTTAATCAGTGATTGTTTTACTTTATCATAAATTGATTCATGAATAATTAATCTTCTAGTAGAAGTACAGCGTTGACCAGCTGTTCCAACAGCACCAAAAACCATTGCTGGAATCGCCATTTTAAGATTAGCATTCGGTGTTAAAATAATTGCATTATTGCCGCCAAGTTCTAGAATTGATTTTCCAAATCGTCCAGCAATTTTTTGAGCTGCTCGTCTTCCAACACCAGTAGAACCAGTTATTGAAACAAGAGGTATCCGTTTATCGTTAATAAGTTTTTCACCAACAGAAGAACCTTTACCTATTACTAGTGAAAACAGTCCTTCAGGTAATTTATATTTTTTAATAACATCACTCAAAATGTTTTGAACTGCAATTGCAGTCAGCGGAACTTTTGATGAAGGCTTCCATAAGTTAGTATCACCACATACTGCTGCTATCATTGAATTCCATGCCCAAACAGCAACTGGAAAATTAAATGCTGATATTATACCAACAACTCCAAGAGGATGATATTGGTCATACATACGATGGTTTGGACGTTCTGAATGCATAGTATATCCATAGAGCATTCTTGATTGACCAACAGCAAAATCACATATGTCAATCATTTCCTGCACTTCTCCTAACCCTTCCTGAAGTGATTTACCCATTTCGTAGGTTACTAATTGACCAAGTGGAAGTTTATATTCACGGAGTTTTTCTCCCACTGCTCTAACAACTTCACCTCTTTGTGGTGCTGGAACTTTTCTCCATTCTTTAAAAGCCTCATGTGCTTTTGCGACTACTCTCTCATAATCTTTATCATTTGCTTGAAAAACAGAAGCAATATATTTCCCATTAATTGGGGAGTATACTTTTAATTCATCATTCTTTACAGAACCATACCATTTTACTCCAGTTGAAGCACCAAGATTCTTTTCTTTAATACCAAGTGTTTTTAAAAACTCCATTACGTCCTCTTAATATATATCGTTTATTTATAGTTTATTTTCATATTTAAATTTTTCATTATGTCACTGAGTGAGATGTTTTTCATTTTATTTTCAATATCAACTTGTATCTCAGAGAATAAACCTAAGAAATACTTTGTATAATCTGGATTCTTTTTTCCTTTTTTTCCATTATTTTTTGTCACATCAAGATGGAAAGCTTTTCTATCTTCAATTGAACAATAAATCTCTTGAAGATGTATTGTTTTTGGATCTTTAGACAGTAAAAATCCACCTTTAGTCCCCTGCTCACTATTTACAATTTTAGATTTAGCAATCATAGAAAGAAGCTGCCTAAGTTTAGAAGCATTTACTCCTGTGTGTTCAGCAATTTCCTTACTGCTTTTTGGAATTGGATAAGTCTCAGCTAAAAAACATAAGGCTTTTACCGAAGATGATAATTTTGTTGATGCAGACATAAAACCCTTTAATTGTTACAGTAAGAGTAACATATTTTTAATTTAAAGGCAAATAATTTATCATTTTTAATTATAATTATACTCATTGTTAAAAAAAATAAAATTAAAATGGATTCTGGTAAACTTTTTATTGTAGCTACACCTATTGGTAATTTAAAAGATTTTTCATTTCGTGCGATTGAAACTTTAAATAGTGTTGATTTTATTTTATGTGAAGATACACGTACCACTAATATTTTACTGAAGAATTATGATATTAAAAAGGAATTAGTCTCTTTTAATGCAAGAATGGAAGAGAAGAAAACAATGTTAGTTTTGAATAGAATCAAAAATGGTGAAACATGTGCTCTTCTCTCAGATGCTGGTACTCCAACTATTTCTGATCCTGGTGTTAGACTTATTAATCAAGCTCATAAAGAAAATATTGAAGTAGTGGGAATTCCCGGAGCAAATGCAGCAATATTGGCTTTAAGTATTTCAGGATTACCGACTAACTCTTTTATATTTGAAGGATTTTTACCTCAAAAAAAAGGTAGACAAAAATTATTAAAACAACTTGCCGCTGAAGAGAGGACAATTGTAATTTATGAATCAATGTATAGAATTGAAAAATTACTGAATGAGATGGTCGAATTTATGCCAAAGAGATATGTTTCTATTGGAAGAGAACTTACTAAAAAGTTTGAAGAATTATGGAGAGGATATCCTAATGATATTTTAGCCTCACTATCTGAGCACATACTCAAAGGGGAATTTGTCGTAATAATTGCACCTAAGAATTGGAAGGAATAATGATTATTGTTTTTCTAACCATATTACTTGGACAAATATTTTAATAGACCGCGGATGACACGGACTTGCCTACTGCAAGCAGGTTAAACAGATCCTCACTGATCTATATAAATCATTCTGAGTCGTATTCAATAAGTGAATGAACTTCATACTTACTTAATTTTTCAAGCCCGTTTAAGAATTTAAGATTTATAATAAATGAAATCTGAACTATCTCTGCTCCGAGTTTTTCAATTAATTTACAAGCTGCCTCCATTGTACCCCCAGTAGCTAGAAGATCATCATGAAGAAGTACTTTATCACCTGGTTGAAGTGAATCTTTATGGATTTCAATTTTATCTTCACCATATTCCAATTGATACGTCTCACTAATTGTTTCAGAAGGTAATTTCTCAGGTTTTCTAATTGGAACAAAACCAGCATTTAATTTTTCAGCTAATGCACCACCAAAAATAAATCCTCTTGATTCAATTCCAACTACTTTATTTATCCCCATGTTTTTTGCTAAAACATACAAATCTTCCAAAGCGGCTTTAAAACCTTTTGTATCCTTTAATAGAGTAGTTATATCTTTGAATATTATTCCTTCAATTGGGAAATCTGGAACATCTCTTATTAAATTTTTATAATCCATTTGATCCTCACTATTTATTACAATATACAAATTTAAGTATTTATCAATCAATATCGTTTTTAATCATTGGGAGCATTTAGAAAATTACTATATTTCATTTGGAGGAGCACGAACAAAAACCTAATTTGAATGAATTCTTATATTATTATCTATAATGAAATTGCTATTATCACTTATTATATCTAATCTATCAAATTAAAATAGAAAATATAATATAACAAATGTATTTTCACTACCTATGTATATTCTTAATTCATTTCACTTAATACTTTGTATACCAAGAATATATATTAAATAATTAAAGTTTTTTATATTATTATTAATCCTACATTATCTTTAATGAATAATTTAAAATCAATAACGTTATTGAATACCCTACGAGTAAACCAATCAAAACTTGAGAAATCGAATGCAAATCAAGATAAATCCTTGCCCATCCGATAAGTAAAGGAATTATAATAAAATAATAGGCTATATTTCCTAAAATAAACAATAATACGGCAAATGGAATTGCTGCTCCCATTGCATGAGCACTTATTTTCCAAAAGTTATTAATTGAAATTAGTAAAATAGAAGCTATTAAATATGATAACCATAGTGCTATTATAAATTGGTGAAGTTCAAGGTATATGGATATTATTCCAGCAAAAAGGATTAGAAATGCTCCCATTATATAAGGAATTGTTCTTTCATTTCTTTTACTTGCATCATTATCAATGATTTTTCCTTTTAATCGTAACAAAGTAAAGATTAGAATTGGCATAATAAATCCAAACACTAATGCAATAGAAATTGTAATAATACGCATCATAGGATTATCGTAGATATAAAATGCTGATATAATAAATATTAAAACTAGGTTGACGGGTGGTAAAAATGCATATGAAATAACATGAGCAATTCTTTTCATTTGGATTTTATTCAATTTAATTCTCGAAGATAATTAAGAAGTAATTCTTCTATCGGAGCATATTCTTCATATTGCATTAATTGCTGCCTGATTTTTGCTGAATGATGGAGACCTTTCAAATAACCCGAATAATATTTCCGGAATGGGATCACTGCTTGTCTTTCAACATCTTTGTATTCAATTTCATACCGTAAATGTCTCAAAGCAGTTTCTATTCTTTCACTAACTGAAACTTCCTCAAGTAATGTTCCCGATTCAATAAAATGTTTGGCTTCCCTAAATATCCATGGATGCTGAATTGCACCTCTTGCAATCATAACTCCATCAGCACCAGTTTCATCAAAAGCTCGTTTTGCATCCTCGGCACTGAAAACACCTCCATTAACCACAACTGGGATATTGACAACTTCCTTGATCTTAGGAATAAATGACCAATCCGCTTCACCCGAATGTCCTTGATTTCGTGTTCTACAGTGAATTGTTAGCGCTCGTGCACCAACATTTTCTAGTCTTTTAGCAACTTCGCAGATACCAATTGAATCTGAATCCCAACCTAATCTTGTCTTGACAGTCACTGGTATGTCAACACTTTTCACAATAGCATCGACCATTTCTTCCATATAGTCTGGATCTTTTAGTAATCCTGACCCAGCTCCTCTTTTAACAACTTTTTTTACCCAGCAACCAGCATTTATATCAATTATATCAGGATTTAAGGATTCGACCATTTTTGCAGCTTCAACCATTGAATCAATATCTGAACCATAAATTTGTATTCCAACTGGTCTCTCATCATCTGTAATGAGCATTTTTTTTGCAGTTTTTTTGTTATTTCTTATCAAGCCATCGGAATTTACAAACTCAGTATATACGATATCTGCACCTAATTCCTTACATAATTTTCTATATCCAATACCAGTAACATCCTCCATTGGTGCTAATAAAAGTGCTTTATCAATTTTTATGTTGTTAATCTCAAACATCCAGATAAATTCCTTTTCTACCATTATTGAACAAATAAACAGTAATAATTAGAGTTGCTAAAGTAAATACTGCCCCAGTAATGAAGGGAGATGTATATCCTAAGTATTGGAAAGCAAATCCTCCCCAAAGCGGGCCCAATACTCTTGCTAATGAAGATATAGATTGGTTAAATCCAAGTATTTTACCCTGTACGTTAACAGGTGAGTACTTTGAAATTAGACTTAATATTGTAGGCTGTAAAATACCGGTACCTATTGCTAAAAGTCCAGAAATAACTGCTACTCCCGTAAAATTAATTCCATATGGCATTAAACCAAGACTAAACATTAAAAAAACTAATCCTATAATTATTAAAGCCTTTTCTTTAATGATCTTACTAAGCTTTTTCAATAGAACTCCTTGAACAAATGCTCCTACTATTCCAATAATCCCAAATAAATAGCCATTTTCTCTATCAGTAAATCCATAATGCTGCTGACCTAATAACGCAAAGGTCCCATATATATTGGCTACAGCAAATATAATAATAAAAAATAGTCCGATGAAAACACCTACTCGCCTATTCTCCATTACTTCATAAAGATCATCTATTTCTATTAATTTATACTTGAAATTTTTTAAAGACCTTTTTTCCTTTAGGGATTCTGGTAATGATATAAGTGCAAAAATAAGTGCAACTAAAGAAAATCCAGCACTTGCAAATCCTACATACTGGTAACCCAACTCAGATATCATTCCTCCCATAATTGGACCGAAGACAAAACCTAGCCCAAAAGCTGCTCCAATTAATCCCATTCCTTTGGACCTATCAGATTCATCAGTTATATCTGCAATATAAGCTTGAGCTGCCCCTACATTACTGCCTCCAATACCAGCTAAAATACGTGAAAGTAAAAGAATAGCAAATGTAGTTGAATAACTAAAGATAATATAGGAAATAACTGTTGCCCCTAGTGAAAGTAGAATTACGGGCCTCCTCCCTATTCTATCTGAGATTTTTCCAATAATTGGATTAAAAATAAATTGCATAAATGAATAACTTGCTACAATCACTCCAATACCAAAGTCAGAAATACCAATTGAATTGCTTGCAAATGTTGGAAGAATTGGGATTAATATTCCAAACCCGAGTAGATCAATAAAGACTGTTAAAAAGATTACTGCAAGAGATGCTTTTTTTTCTTTCATACTTTTTTTTATTCAAAACTTGAAAACAAATATAAGAATTTTGAGTATGATCAATTTTAAGAAAGCTATTGAGAAAAGATTTCTTCTATTCCTCAAGGAATAAGTATTGTAATGAATCAACTTTAACTAATTCTTTATTGGTTGTTAAGAAAGGAATTTGAGTTATAAATGATCTAAACTTAAGCTGCTCAGATTTCCATTTTCTATAATTGCTTTTTTCAATTGTATCTAATACGATTTTATCCGTTCTGCTTTGTATTATTTTTCTACTATCTTGGTAAGATTCATAAGATAGTTTCTTATCTTCATTGGTGAAAAAGTCCGGGTATTCTCCCGAATTGGCAATTTCTGATGGAAAAACAATATACTCCCAACCCCAGCTGGTAACACCTTTGAAAACCCAAATAGGAAGATATCTTACGGATTCCAGTTTTATTTGATTAGTTTTTATACTTTTCGTAATCGAGAAATTGAGAATTACTCCACCATCTGAATACCGCCATCTTTGATTTGAAACAAAATTCCCAAGAGAGTAAGCAACAAAACCAGTATCAATCTTAGCATTATTTGTTTCAAAATATTCTACTGGCTGAAGAGAATGAGGATGGGCACCAAGAATAATATCTGCACCATACTCAACAGCTTTTGCAACTGTTTCTTTTTGATAACGATTTTCAGACCTTGAATATTCTTTACCAAAATGGAAGTAAACGATTACTAAATCAGCATTTTGTAATTTTGCCTTTGTAATATCTTTACGAATTTGCTCATGATTAATACGGTTAACTAAATAGCTTTTATTATTTGGGATTCTGTAAAGATTTACATCATATGTATAAGATAGCACTACAAATTTCAAATTAGATTCATTAAAAAGATGAACAGAATCTCTTTCACTTTGAGATTTATATGTACCGCTATTCATCATTCCGTTTGTATTAATATAATCAATTGTGTTGATAACCCCCTTTCCCTTATGATCATAAGCATGGTTGTTGCCTGTAGTTAAAATGTCAAAACCAGCATACTTTAAGCCTACAAGAAAATCTTCTGGAGTGTTGAATACAGGATATCCAGAATATTTAATTTCATTTCCAGCAACGACAGTTTCCAAATTACCAATTACAACATCAGAATTATCGAAATATTCCTTGATTTCTCTATAGACAGGTTTAAAGTTAAATGTCGAATCCTGAAGCATTGCGTAATTGTATTGAGTTGAATGACACATTATATCACCAACTATACTGAAGGTTACATTAATTAAAGAATCTTCATGCTCAATATTTTGAGCAGATAGATTAACATTAAACTCCAACAGAATTAAAAATAAAAATGGAATGACTTTATTCATATTTGATAATTCTATCTATTTAAATAATTTGGAATAAATAATAGAAAGCCGCCAAGATCAATAGATGATCTTGACGGCTCCAAATTTTCTGATAAATAATTAAATAATTATTTATCCACCCTTTCTTTCGAGTTTTATTGCTTGAATTTCATTTCTCATATCTTGAGCTTTTTTCTTTAATTCACTTAATCCTTTACGAATTCTTGTTCCAGCTGCAGCTTGCCCTTTATCGTAAAATTTCGCTACATCTGCTTCCAAATCTTTAAGATGATTTAATAGATCTTCGTATGAGTTTGCCATTAAAAACCTCCATTGGTTTATGATTGATTAGTTATTAGATACTTATTCTATATATTCAAGAATAATTTCTGCAATATCTTTGACCTTTACCTGCTCCGTTTTTTCAAATACTTTAATTCCATCAGTAAGCATAGTCATACAAAATGGACAAGCTGAAGCAATAGTATCAGCACCAGTATTTAGTGCTTCAATTGTTCTTTCTTCATTAATTTTTGTGCCTTCAGTTTCTTCCATGAACATTCGTCCACCGCCAGCACCACAACAAAATCCATTACTTAAAGAACGTTCCATTTCAACCAATTCAATCCCTTTAATTGTATTAAGTGAATTTCTTGGTTGTTCATAAATTGAATTATATCTACCTAAGTAACAAGAATCGTGATAAGTGATTTTATTGGAATTCTTATCATTTTGTAGAATAATTTTATTTTCTTCTATTAGTTTATCAATAAATTCTGAATGATGCAATATTTTATATTTACCACCTAATTTAGGATACTCATTTTTTAAAGAGTTATAACAATGCGGACAAGCTGTTACAATTTCTTTTACGTTGTAATTATTCAACCGTTCAATGTTTTCCTGCATTAGATTCTGTGCAAGATATTCATTGCCCAATCTTCTCGCAGTATCACCATTGCATTTTTCTTCATTTCCTAAAATTCTAAAATCGACATCTGCTTTTTGCATAATTTTCACAAAAGCTTTCGAAACACTTTGGTATCGTTTATCAAACGAGCCAGCACATCCAACCCAAAACAGAATTTCTCCATCCGAATCTTCTGCTAGTGTTTTAATATCTAAACCTTCCGCCCATTCCGTTCTATCTTGTGAACTAAATGCCCAAGGATTAAAGTTTGTTTCTAGATTTTTAAATGTAGTGATCAACTCTTGAGGGAATTCACTCTCCATCATGACTTTATCTTGACGAATACGTAATATATCACTTAATGGTTCATTCCCTACGGGACAAACAATTGAACAGTAATTGCAACTTGTACAAGCCCATAGAGCATTGTCAGTTAACAATATTCCTTTAAGGGATACATTTTCCCCTTCACTAAATGTTTTCCCCTTAGAATTAAAATAATAACGTTTATTTATTTCTATTGCTGATGGTGATAATTCCTTACCAGTTTGATATGCTGGACAATTATCCTGGCATCTATTACACATAATACATGCATATGAATCGAATATAGATTTCTGTGTTAAATGCTCAAAATTGGCTACACCAAATTGTTCAAGTGATTCATCCTCAAAATTGATTGGTTCAATCATTCCTTTTATTGGTCTATCATCAGGAATCATATAATTCAAGGGACCCATAAATAAATGTGCATGTTTTGATAATGGGAAATATGGGATAAATGCTAAAATTGCACCTAATGCTATCCACCAGCTAATATGTTCGCCAAGTATTAATTGATTTTCGGTCATACCACTCCACAATGATGCAATTAATGTCGCGAATGGTTGAGCCGAATCACTGATTTGTTGTCTTACCAGAAATGATGCTCCTATAAGTCTAGCAGCAACATGAGTTAGAATGAATAT
>JBDLIN010000059.1:0-17747 GCA_039714835.1 Bacteroidota bacterium
AAATTTATCTAATTCTAATTTACTGACCAACAAGTTACAAAACTGCTCTAAATAATACTTATCAATTTCATTGAATGCTGAAAGTAAATTACTATCTATATCTAAAACACCCCAAACCTTTTCATTAAGTATTATCGGTATAACAATTTCAGAACTTGAATCGGAATCACAAACAATGTGACCAATGAATTTCTCTACATCTTCAACAATGAGTGTAGTCCTTTTTTCAGCAGCAGAGCCGCAAACACCTTTGTCAATAGTAATTTCTGTACAGGCAGTTTTACCTTGAAATGGTCCAAGGAATAATTTCCCATCGTTCTCAATATAAAATCCGACCCAGCTGATCTTGTTGAAACTTTGTTTTAAAGCTGCAGTAAAATTAGATAAATTAGAGATCAATTTATCGTTCGGGTCAATCAAATGATCCAATTGAGATGAAAGCTGCTTATAAATATCTTCATCACTTTTTGATTTATCAATTACTAGTTCTGATGACATTTACTTTTTCACTTTCTTTGCAGCTCTTGCTCTCCCAAAGACATGTGTCAGTGCTTGTTTTATCTCTGTAATAGGAACTATTTTTAATCCTTCTGTTACTTCTTTTTTAATTTCAGTGAGATCTTTTTCATTTTCACCAGGAATTAAAACAGTTTTTATTCCGCTTCTTCGAGCTGCGAGCAGTTTCTCATTGAGTCCGCCAATAGCTAAAACTTCTCCTCGTAGAGTGATTTCTCCTGTCATTGCAACATCTGGTTTTGATGGAATTTTCTTAAATGCTGAATAAATTGCCATAGCCAAAGTAATTCCGGCAGAAGGACCATCTTTTGGAATAGCTCCTTCAGGTAGATGAATGTGTATCTCTTTCCCTTTATAAAAATTAGCTGTTAAACCAAGTTCTCTAGCATGTGATCTTAAATAACTCAAAGCCGCTTGAGCTGATTCTTTCATCACATCACCAATTTGACCGGTAAGTATGAGTTTTTCTGTCCCATTCATAATTGTTGCATCAACAAACAAGATTTCCCCGCCAACACTTGTCCACGCTAATCCTGTGATACTTCCTATTCTACTTCCGCGTTTGCTTAATGTTTGTTTAAATTTCTCAACTCCAAGATACTTTTCAATTTTTATCGTATCAATTGAGTAGGATTTCGTCTTTTTCTGCTTGTTAATATTCAACACAATATCACGTGCGGTTTTTCTGAAGACTGAAGCAATTTCTCTTTCTAAATTTCTTACACCAGCTTCACGGGTATAACCACTTATAATTTTACTAATTGCATCATCTTTAAATGAAACTTTTAATTTATCTAATCCATTAAGCAACAATTGCTTAGGTATTATATGACGTTTAGCAATTTCAACTTTTTCAAATTCGAGATAACCGGGCAGTTCAATTATTTCCATTCTATCCTGCAAGGGAAGTGGTATATTGTATCTCACATTTGCAGTAGTTATAAACATTACTTGTGACAGATCATAATCAAGATCAAGGTAATGATCGTTGAAACTGAAGTTCTGCTCCGGATCAAGAACCTCAAGCATTGCAGAAGAGGGATCTCCTCTGAAATCCATACTCATTTTATCGATTTCGTCCAATAAAATCACTGGGTTAACAGTTCCGGCCTTTTTCATTGATTGAATTATTTTACCTGGCATTGATCCTATATATGTTCTTCGATGTCCCCTGATCTCTGCTTCATCTCTAACTCCTCCGAGACTTATTCTGATAAATTTTCTTCCTAAGGCTCGTGCAATTGATTTACCTAACGATGTTTTACCAACTCCTGGAGGGCCTACAAAGCAAAGAATCTGACCGCGCATTTGTTTAACAAGATTCAGAACTGCAATATGTTCAACAATTCTATCCTTAGGTTTTTCTAAGCCGAAATGATCTTCATCCAAAATATTTTTAACATTTTTAATATCCAAATTATCTTTGGATTTTTTTGACCATGGAACATCAGTTATCCAGTCAAGAAAATTACGAAGCACAGTAAATTCGGGAGAGCTTGTTGGAATTTTCTTAAGTTTATCAAATTCTTCGTTAGCCTTCTCTTTAGCGATTTTAGGTAATTTTGCTTTTTCTATTTTTTCCTTAAGTTTTATCAAGTCCGGAGAACCGACTTCATCTTCCCCTAATTCATCTTGAAGAATTCTTATTTGTTCTTGAATAATAAATTTTCGCTGTGAACGGCTAATATTTTCTTGAACCTTTGATTCAATTTCTTTTTCGATCTTAAGGATATCAACTTCTGATAATAATATTTTTATTACTTCATAAATCTGATCTTTCAAACTAAATTTCTGTAATATAGCTTGTTTGATATCAATAGTTTGATTGATGTTTGCAGCAACATAGAAGAGTTTTCTGTCAGGCTCGTCAATATTTTCGTATGCTGTTTGTGCTTCGGGTGGAGTCAGTCTATTAATTTTTACATATTCTTTAAAAAGATTTGACATCTGTCTTAACAATGCATCCATTTCTTTGTGTTCTTCATTGTCTGGAATGACTACATCAATTTCTGCTTCAAAAAAGTCAGTGTTTTTTGTAAACTTTAATATTTTTCCCTGTATAACACCATCAACTAATATTTTTAATAATCCATTCGGCAATTTGAGAATTTGGATAATTTTTGCAATTGTTCCTTCGTGATAGATATCATCAATTGTTGGATCTTCAACATTACTCTTTTTCTGTGCAGCAAGGAAGATATATTTTGAACCATCTAATGAAAAATTTGCAGCTTTGATCGATTGCTCTCTTCCCACCAAAACTGGAAAAATCATGTATGGGAAAATCACATTATCCCTTAGCGGTAAAACAGGTAATACTTTTGGTATTTCCTCAATGGATGTTTCCTTAAATCCGTTACTTTCGGTAATCTCTTGCATAGTAATTTACTCTTCCTTATCAATTTTAAGCTTACAAAAATAGTAATAATAGATACGGGCTTCAAGGTAGTTACCCATCCTCAAATTGATTTTTATAAGTTAATATCATTGAGTAAGTTTCGGCAAATAATTGGGAAGTATATGCTAAAAAAAATTATAGATATCTCAAAAGAGGCTGGTGAAATAATTAGAGAGGGATTCGGTAAAAAATTGACACTAGAGTTTAAAAGCACAGCGACCGACTTTGTAACCAATATTGATAAAGCTGCTGAACAGAAAATCATTGAGTTTATTCATAAGGAATATCCAACACACAATATTTTAGCTGAAGAAAGCGGAAAGAGTAACGGAAATTCCGATTATACTTGGGTTGTAGATCCATTGGACGGTACTATGAATTTTGCTCATGGACTTCCGATATTTTCAGTTTCAATAGGGGTAATGAAAAAGGATGAAATAATTGCCGGAGTAATTTATGATGTGATGAATGATGTGATATATTCCTCTGAAAAGGGAAGCGGTGCTTATCAGAACGATAGAAAAATTGCTGTTAGTGATGTTAATCAGTTGAATAAGAGTTTACTTGTTACAGGGTTTCCATATAATATAAGTGAAAATCCTAAAAATGCTTTCGAAAAATTTACTTCATTTCTAAAAGAGGCAAGAGGAGTAAGAAGATTAGGTTCTGCTGCTATTGACTGCTGTTACATTGCTGCAGGAGCATTTGATGGATTCTGGGAAGTTACATTAAATGCTTGGGATATATGTGCAGGACAATTATTAATAGAAGAAGCTGGAGGAAAAGTTACTACATTTAATGATCAGAAAATTGATTATGCAAACTATGCTAATATTGAATTGTTGGCTACAAACGGCAAAGTGCATCAACAAATGATGGAAGTCTTAAATTTGTAGGCATGATTTACGTAAAACACATTTTTGATATTATGATATGTAAATTTAACCAAATTAAAGTCTTGTATTAATGTTAATAACCTTGAAGGTAATCACTTAAACAATTAATTAGATTATTTAAAATTTTAATTCCAAATATAAATTATCTAATATTTTACCTTCAAGGTTTTAGTACAATATTGATTATTTCCCTAAAGCGATAATTAAACCTGCATTAACGCTTGCTTGAAGAATTGCAGAGCCTCCACCGAGGTAAAATCCCGAGCCGCCGGTTCCAATCATAAACCCTCCGCCTGCCCAAGTGATCGGCATCATTAATCTTCCCTCAAAACGAATACCAATTTTTTCAGATAGAAATATTTTTGCTCCTCCACCAACTGTCAAGGCGAAGAACCACCAATCATCATAATAAACTTGTTCTGGTATTTCATCGTAATCCAAACCAGAAGGAGAGAGGAGAACAGCACCACCTGAACCAACACCGTATAAAACAATATTGTTTATTTTCTTTAAATGTCTCACAGCTCCAAGTTGGAAATAATTAACGCTCATATCAGTTAATCTATATGTTGGCCCGCGAAATTCTTTATAGTCTACTCTTGTATCTGATCTACTGTAAAATAATTCCAGTTGTAATCCTTTTTGAACTGTAATGTCCAATGATGCACCATACATCCCATTATTTCTAATATTTAAATCTCCATTGTATCCTACTACTTTACCAGCAAACTGATATCCGTAAAATGGAGTTATCTCAATTTTTTGAGCATATATATTTGGCTGGTAAATTATAAGTGATACTGCAAAAAGAAATAAAATTATTATTGATTTTGAAAAATTTCTGCTATTTGTTCTCATTTTATATCTCCTGACTATTTATTCTGATGGATCATTTCCAAATTAATCAATTTTGTTTTCTTTGTTTAAATACACGATTTGTTATTACAAATATTAAATATCCTATAATTAATAATACTATTACTCTTATTAAAATATAATCTATGGTGTCTTCAATTTTAAATGAAGCTTGATTTACAGTTGAGTTAAGAATTTCTTCTAATCTCGTAATTGTTTCCAATCGTTCACGATCAATTTCAGTAAGTATTATCTCTCTTTCATTTGCAAGTGATGCAAAAATTGCTTCTCGTTCTAATTTTATATCAAGAAGAAGTTTTTCCCGAAGTTGATCTAATTCCTCAGAAGATTTAACAACACCTGAATTGATTATTTGTTCAATACGCTCACTTTCAGCAGCAAGTTGCTCAAGTGAATTAGTGATTGCAGCAATACTTAATCTTAGACTGTCAACATCATCACTCATCATTGCTTTATTAGTGAGATATTCAACATTCCATGATGCAATTTTAGGAAGCTGATCGTAATAAATATTTAATCTCATTGAAAGGTCACTTATAGCAGTTTCCATATTACCAACGGAGGTTGCAATAGTACGATCATGATCAGCCATATGCTTGGCTAGAAAATCAATTGTAGAATGCCTAGTGAATGTTAGATTTGTAAAAGGATTTTCTTCAGCAAACTTGTAAATAGTATCTCGCGCCATAATTTTTGATGTATCGGCAACAGTAATTTTAATGATGTCGTAGATTTCATTTTCAAGGTTTTTAGAGGTTTCAATTGCTACTATTTGCTGATCACCAAATAAGTCCTTCCCATTACCGCTCTCAAAAAATAAATGCATTTGTCTAGTGAAAGCCCACATATCTATCCCAGCAGCATAAGGATCGATTGTAAACAAAACCTTATATGCTGCTGGAATAGAATTCATTTTCCATAACAAAACATTTTGTTTAATTTGAAGATCATTTGAATTGTTTTTAATTTCATCTGCTGCAGTTGCTACTTCTCCTGAAAACCTTATTGCATATTCGTTCAAACGCAATCTAACTTCTTCCTGTTCAGCATCAATATTTGAATACTGGCTTCTCACTCCAGATTGTGTTTGAACTGATTGACAACTAGATAAAATGGAGATAAGAAGGGGGAATGTGAATAAAATTGTCAGATAAAATAAGAGCTTATATATCATTTTAGAAAATCCTCTTTTCAACTTTAATACATTAACTGCATTAATAGTTTAATGCTTAATAATTAATAAATAAAATATTAGTTTCTTTATCCTAATGCAACTTCTATTATTTTTTTTGGAAGGGATAATTTAGTTACATAACTTAAAAATATTGGATTAACTTATTTGTTTTCAATTATTTAGAGTACTTTTTAATTGATTAAAAGTATGTAGTTTTGTATTTTTGCAGACTATGTCAAAAATAACAATTGCAATTGATGGTCCAGCTGGTTCTGGGAAAAGTACATTAGCTAAAATGGTTGCTGAAAGATTAGGTTTTACCTATTTAGATACTGGAGCAATGTATCGCGCAATCACTCATCTTGCAATTAAAAATGGAATTGTTGATGATGAAGATGCGGTGAGTAAATTTGTTCTTGGACTTGATGTTTCATTGAAATTTGAAAATAATACTACTAGAGTTTTCGTAAATGAAGAAGAAGTAACTAATTTTATTAGAACTCCGGAAGTTAACAGTAAGGTTAGTGAAATAGCACGCATGCCTGTTGTTAGAGAAGAACTTGTAAGAATGCAGCAACAGATGGGCAAAGTAGGAAATATAGTAGCAGAAGGAAGGGATACTACTACTGTTGTTTTTCCAAATGCTGATCTTAAGATATACTTAATTGCTGATGTTGATGTGAGAGCTGAAAGAAGACATAAAGAATTTCTTGAAAAAGGAATTGAGATAGATATTGAAGAAGTAATAGAAAATTTAAGAAAGAGAGATAAGATTGACAGCGGAAGAAAGGTTAGTCCGCTAATGAAAGCTGAAAATGCAATTGAAGTAGACACTTCGAAATTAAGTGTAGATGAAGAGTTCGAAATACTGATTGAGAACATTAAAATAAAAATAAAATTATAAAATAAAGTCAGAATAATAAATAATGTAAAACTAAACCCAATCCATTTTACTTTTTCACTGACTTTAAAAGTGATGTGGATTTAATAAGTGTTGTAGGAGGATAAATGGCTGAATTAGAAAACGAGAATGTTGAACAGGTAACTGAAGAGACGAAAAAAGTGATTGTATCTAGTAAAAGTAAATTCATGAATCCGGAAGAATATTCTCAAGATGAATTAACTGAACTAGAAAATCTCTATGAAAATTCTTTCAATGATATTGTTGAAGGAGAAATAATTCCAGGACGCATTGTCAGCATTAGTGATGATCATGTAGTTCTTGATGTAGGTTTTAAATCAGATGGTTCCATACCTCGCAACGAATTTGCTTCAACTGAAGAATTAAAAATCGGTGGTGAAGTAGATATCGTTATTGAAAGTGTTGAAGATGAAGAAGGTAACTTGGTTCTTAGTAAGAAGAGAGCTGACTTCCTGAAGATCTGGGATAGAATTATGAATGCATATGAAACCGAAGAAGTTCTTCAAGGAAAAATCCTTAAGAGAATTAAAGGCGGAATGGTTGTAGATGTTTTAGGACTTGAAGCATTTTTACCCGGATCACAAATTGATATTAGACCAGTAAGGGACTTTGATGCATTTGTTGGTCAAACAATGGATTTCAGAATTGTTAAAGTAAATGTGCCAACTGAAAATGTTGTTGTATCTCATAAAGTTCTTATCGAAGAAACAATTTCTGATCAAAGAAAAGAAATCCTTGAAGGTCTCGAAAAAGGTCAAATACTTGAAGGTATAGTAAAAGCTATTACAGATTTCGGTGTGTTCATTGATCTTGGAGGTGTTGACGGTTTAATACATATTACTGATTTGAGTTGGGGAAGAATCAACCACCCAAGTGAAGTTGTTCAATTAGATGAAAAAATAAAAGTTGTTGTTACTGATTTTGATACTGAAAAGAGAAGAATTTCACTCAGCTTGAAACAGCTTCTTGCTCATCCTTGGGAAAGCATTGATGAAAAATATAAAATTGGAGATAAAGTTTCTGGCCGTGTAGTTTCATTAACTGATTACGGTGCATTTATTGAACTTGAAAAAGGTATTGAAGGATTAATCCATATCTCTGAAATGAGTTGGACTCAACATATAAATCATCCTTCTCAATTTGTTTCAATGGGACAAATCATTGAGGCAGTTATTTTAAGCCTTGATAAAGGTGATAAGAAAATATCATTAGGTATGAAGCAGTTAACTCCAGATCCTTGGGATGAACTTCTGAAAAAATATCCAGTTGAATCAAAACATACAGGAATAGTTCGTAATCTTACAAACTTTGGTGTCTTTATTGAACTTGAGCCAGGAATTGATGGATTAGTTCACATATCTGATCTCTCATGGACTAAGAAAGTTCGTCATCCCGGAGAGGTTGTAAAGAAAGGTGAACAAGTTGACGTTGTTGTTTTAGCAATTGATATGGATCAAAGAAAGATTTCACTTGGACATAAACAGATTGAAGAAAATCCTTGGGATTCTTTTGAAAACACTTATAAAGTTGGTAAAGCAGTGGATTGTAAAGTTGTTCGAATCATTGAAAAAGGAGTGCTTGTTGAATTGCCGACAGGTGTGGATGGATTTGTTCCCGGCTCTTTACTGTCAACATCCAGAATTAAAAACTTATCTTTCTGTTTTCCAGTAGGAACTGACTTATCAGCTCTTGTTATTGAGTTCGATAAAGAGAATAAGAAGATAGTACTCAGTGCTTTAGCAGCCCTAAAGGATAAATCTGAAGATGAGATCACTGAATATATTAAAACACATAAACTAGAGAAAGTAACTGTAGAAGATATTCAAAACGCTGATGTAGGTAAATTCGATTCATCTGATCTTAAAATATTTGAAGAAGAAATGAATAAGCCAGCTGTACCTTCAACAGAAACAAAAAAGGAGGAAGTACAGACAGTAGAAGCAACTGAAGAAAAAGTTGAAGAAGAGTCTGAATCATCAAAGAAGACTGAGGAAGCAGTTAAAGCAGAAGAAAAATCTGAAGTTGCTGAAGAGACTAAAACTGAAGAAGAGATAGTAGAAACTGAAGTTGCTGCTGAGCCGGAAACAGTGGAAGAAAAAAGTGATGATGAAAAAGCTCCTGATAGTGAAGAAAGTAAAAAAGAAGATACTGATAAAAAAGATAGTTAATTAATGTGACTGTTTTTGGGGCTGTTTCTGTTTGCTATTTTAATTAAATTTAGCACTTAAACAGCCCTTTTTATTTTAAATGGAAGATATTCAATTGTCATCTAAAGTAGCATTTCATACTCTTGGTTGTAAACTCAACTTTTCCGAAACATCAACTATTGCTGATCAATTTGCTAATAGAGGATTTGATGTTATTGATTTTAAAAGTAAAGCAGATGTTTATGTTATCAACACATGTACTGTAACCGAAAATGCTGATCGAGAATGTCGTCAGGTTGTTAGACGAGCACTTCGTAATAATCCTAATGCTTATATAATTGTTACTGGGTGTTATGCTCAATTGAGTCATGACGAGCTAACATCTATTGAAGGAGTAGATGCAGTGCTGGGTAACAATGAAAAGTTCGATATATTTTCTTTAATACCGGAGTTTAATAAAGATATTCCTTCATGTATTTATGTTTCTCCTACCGAAAAGCTTGATAAATTCAATTTTGCTCATTCGACTGATAGCCTTGGTCGAACACGTGCTTTCTTTAAAATTCAAGACGGTTGTGATTACAAATGCACTTTTTGTACAATTCCATTAGCCCGAGGTAAAAGCAGAAGTACTAGTAAGATGGATGTGGTTACTGAGTTTAAGAAATTAGTTGAGAATGGATATAAAGAAATCATCCTTACTGGAGTAAATGTTGGCGATTATGGAAAAAGGTCTGGTTCAAATCTTTACTCACTGCTAAAAGAACTAGTGAAAGTCGAAGGTGATTTTAGAATACGAATTAGTTCAATTGAACCTAATTTATTAACTGATGAGATTATTGATCTTACTGCAAATAATCCTAAGATGGCTAAGCATTTTCACATACCTCTGCAAAGTGGCAGCAATAAATTGCTAAGATTAATGCAGCGACGTTATACGGTAGAATATTATCAAAAATTGATTGAAAAAATTAATACTAGAATAAATAATGTTGGAATTGGGATTGATGTTATTGTAGGTTCACCGGGTGAAACAGAAAAAGATTTTTTGGAAACCTATAATTTTATTAAAGAATTACAAATATCATATTTACATGTTTTTACTTATTCTGAGCGTGCTAATACTAAAGCTGTTGAAATGGATGGAAGTGTAGAAGTATTTGAAAGAAAACGACGAAACAATATGCTCCGAAATTTAAGTGATAAAAAGCGTAATGAATTTTATAGAAAAATGATAAATACAGAATCAACCATACTTTTTGAAGAAGAAAATCAAGATGGTCATATGTATGGATGGACTTCAAACTATGTTCGGGTAAAGCATCCCTTTGATAAAAATGCAATAAATAATTTAACTAAAAATAAAATTGAAGGAATGGATGGTAATATTTGTACTATTATACTAAATAATAATCCGATAACAAGTATTGCAGGTTAAAAAAATGAAAAAGATTTTGATATTACTAATGATGAACTTTACAATTTTATTTGCTCAGGGAATGCAAACCACAAGCATTGAAGAACTAAAATATCATATACTGCAGAATATCACTGTTGATGAGGATGCAGAATTGCAGTATAAACAGCAAAAAAAGAATAGGGGCTTAGCAATTATTTTTTCAGCTCTCTTACCAGGTATGGGAGAATTATATGCTGGTAATTATTCATCTGGTAAATACTTCACAATTGCTGATGGGATTCTGTGGGGTGGATTAATAGGTGTAAATGCATATGCGCAGAATCAGGAAGATAATTACAAAGCTTTTGCTGTTTCATATGGTGGAGTTGATCTAAGTAGCAAGGATGAAAAGTATTTTGGTAACTTAGGAAACTATCAGGATATTTATCAGTACAACCATCAACAAGAATTAGATAGAAATTTTGAAGATATATATGATGTAGAAACACACTATTGGAAATGGTCAGGAAATGCACAACGTTCAGAATACAGAGGAATGTGGAAATCGAGTGAAACAGCTTATAACAGTACACGTTTCATTGTGGGTGCTTTAATACTTAATCGAATTGCAAGTGTTATCAACGCTATTCGCTTAGTCAATGCTCACAATAAAAATCTTAAGAAAGAACTTGGTTGGGAAGTATCATTTAATTATTCCAATACTATTGAACGTCCTGAAAATATCTCTATGCACTTTATAACAACATTTTAGAATCAATAAAATATTGAACTAATCTATAATGAAAAACTACCGTCTGTTAATTCAGTATAATGGTAAAAGCTTTTCGGGTTGGCAAAGACAACCAAATGTCCCTACTATTCAACAGCAGATTGAAGATTCTATATATACAATCACTAAAGAAAGAATTAATCTGATTGGCTCTGGTAGAACTGATACTGGTGTTCATGCATTAGGACAATCTGCGAATTTTAGAATAGATACCGAACTAGATAATAGAAAATTTCTTCATTCCCTTAATTCAATCTTACCAAATGAAATCGCAATTATTGATATGTATGAAGTTAATGAAAATTTTCATGCAAGATTTGATGCCCAAAAGAGAAGTTATCTTTATATTATAAATCCATTAAAGTCCCCGTTTCATAAAGACTTTGCTTATTATTATCCACCCATAGAAAAAATCAGTATTAATAAACTGAATGAAATAAGCAGTAAGTTTATCGGGGAATATGATTTTACATCTTTTGCAAAAAAAAACACTGACGTAAAGGAAAAAACGTGTAATATTAGTTATGCTAAGTGGCGGAAGAGTAAGGGTCTGTATTTGTTCAGAATTGATAGCAATAGATTTTTGCATGGGATGGTAAGAACAATTGTAGGTACAATTCTAGAAGTTGCAGAAAAAAATCTATCTGAAAATGTAATTATGGATATAATTGAAAGTAAAGAGAGAGAAAAAGCAGGAAGAGGTGTCCCTCCCGAAGGATTATTTTTATATAAAGTACAATATTGAAACCGAAAGAGTATTTCTTATTACAATTTTACTTAGTTATTCTTTATCTTTAATTATTATGATTCAGTAATTTTAGAGGTAAATATTTGGAAGCATTAGCACAACTTCATCCTTTACTAGTGCATTTCCCAATTGCATTTTTTGTTCTTTATTTTATTTTCGAAACATTTGGAATTATTCTTAATAAAGAATACTTAATAAAATCTGCTCTTATCATTTTAGCTTTGGGTGTTGTTGGATCAGTTGAAGCAGTTTTGACAGGTAATCAAGCAGAAGAATTATTAAAGATTCAAGGGTTGTTATCACCCGAAATAAAGGAACTTACTGAAGAGCATGAAAGTTGGGCTACGATTACATTGTGGTATTATTTTTTCGTACTCGGCTTAAGGATTTTTATTACAACAAATAAAAAATATGTTGATAAGGTTAAGTACATATTTATTATCCTTTCACTAATTGGAGTTTTTCTAATTTACAAAACTGGTGAATACGGTGGGAAGCTTGTATATGATCATGGTGCTGGAACTAAAATATTAAATCAAAATACTCGATGAAATTACAAAAGTTAAAATTATTCATTTTATTGCTGTTACTAGTTACAACCAGTATCAGTTCACAAGGGTTATCTCTTGGTCAAGCTCAAGGATTATTCTTTTCTCTTGGTATTGGTCCAAAAATTCCTGTTGGTGAGTTTTCTGCAACTAACGGTATTGGAATAGGTCTTGATGTTACCTTTTCATATGCAGATAATAAAATTCTTCCTCTTTTCTTTTATACAAAATTAGGATATCAACACTACCCAGCATCAAATAATTTAATCAATTCTTCCGACTATGCATCATATATGACAAATGAATATCTAATTTTACCTGGGATTAGATATTATTTTAAACCAATTATTGAAGATGAGATATTATTAATGCCAATTGCAGAAATTGGTGCATCTTTTGGTGTTTTCAGTAATTCTCATGTTTTTAAAAGTAATGCTAATACGGATAATTATAAAGAAACACTCACAAAATTAGGATTTCATGTCGGGGGTGGTTTTTCAATGTTTTTATTAGAGACGACACTCAATTATTATTTTTTCAAGGATAATCATAGTCTCTCTTTGGACTTAAGAATTCAAATCCCAATATTTGCAAAAATATAAGGTTAAAAATGGAATTAAAAAATTTACTTTATAAGCTTGATAATAATATTGCTACGATTACAATTAATCGTCCGGATAAATTAAATGCTCTCAATCATGAAACTCTTTCGGAATTAAATTCTTTAATTGATCTGATCAATGAAGATAATTTCGTATCGGTAGTTATTATCACTGGATCAGGAGAAAAAGCTTTTGTTGCAGGAGCAGATATTAAAGAGCTTTCTAAGCTGGATAAAAATAGCGGAATCAAATTTTCACAATTTGGTCAATCAGTTTTTAATAAGATTGAAAACCTCGAAAAACCAGTAATTGCAGCAGTTAATGGTTTTGCATTAGGTGGCGGATGCGAACTTGCACTTGCGTGCCATATTCGTTTTGCATCAGATAATGCAAAATTTGGGCAGCCGGAAGTAAATCTAGGTATTATTCCAGGTTATGGAGGAACCCAAAGATTAGCAAGAATCATAAACAAGGGCCGTGCTTTAGAATATATTTTAACTGGAGATATGATTTCAGCAAATGAAGCTTATAGAATTGGTTTAGTTAATAGGATTTATTCTAGTAGTGAATTAATTCCCAAAGCAATTGAATTAGCTGAAAGTATTATGTCTAAAGGAAGTTTTGCAGTTTCAGCTTCTATAAAATCTATTAGAAAAGTTGATCAAGTCTCTTTGGAAGATGGTTTGAAGTTTGAATCTGAATCATTTGGAAACTGCTGTTCAACAGAAGAATTTATAGAGGGAACAATCGCATTTCTTGAAAAAAGAAAACCAAATTTTAGGAACTAAACTTCGCAATTATATTTATGCTCAGAAAACGAAAACTAATTTACGCGCTTATATTTATCTCTTTATTACTAATTATCGGTAATATATTAATTGAGAGATTTTCTGAACAGGATATTGTTATTGTTCAGGAAGTATCACAAAAAGTGATTGAGGAAAAGTTTCAATCGGTGTTGAATGACTACGGAATAATTGATAGTTGGATAAGTAAAAAAACTCCCAGAAGAAAAATTGCTGATTCTTTAGATCATATTTACAAAATTAAAATTCCACTAGATATTTCAATAGCCTCATTAATTAAAGATATTAATACAAATTTTCTTGACCTTCCAGTAAGTATTGAATCAGTTGAGAAAAAGAATTATAGTAATTCAGAGATAAAAATCTCCTCAAATAATTTTCTAAAATTTAGTGTAAACCTTGTTCATGATAAAAAAATCAAGAGGGAATATTCTGAATTCAGTTTCGTTGTGAAAATTGATGATAAAGTCAATGAGGAAGTTCTGGAAAAATTCTCAAAAATATACTTTAAATATAAGGTTGTGTTTATTCCATCAGAATTTAGTTCGGAAATAATGGAAGAACTTGACTGTGATTATTTAGTTCTTCTCAATAATGAAATAGAGGATTCAAGGTTCCTTCTTGATGAGGATTATAGCAAACAGAAATTAGTTAATGCAATTAAGGAAATAATCATTACTTTTGGTCGCAAGGCTGTTTATCTAATAGATAAAGAATCAAGGATATACAAATCAAAAATTTATAATCTCATTAAAGATGAATTTGAAAAGCGAGGAATTAGTATTCTAGATTTAAATACTTTAACTCCTCTAAGTGCTGAGACAGCAAAACAGTTAAATTCATTGTTTGGTTTTTATGTAACTAGTTTAAAAGGAAAAGATGGAAAGACTTTTTTTCTAAGTTATTCAGATTTCTTGGCCTTAGCTCCACAAATAGAGAAGCAAATAAAGATGGGGGATAGAGTAACTGAAGTAAGCTTTAACTGATCGGTATTCCGAATTTATCTAATTCAACTATATCCATATTTAAAGCAGATTTCAGTTGAGGCAGTACAACTTTTCTATCTCCAACAATTACATACTTTAGTTCATCGTTAATAATTCTATTTTGAGCTGCATTATTAATATCATCCTTTGAGCAATTATTTATATTAGAGATGTAATTGTTAAAATATTCCAAATCTAAAGAGTAATGGAATAAAGAAGATAAGTTGTTTGCGATTTGTGAGTATGTTTCAAACATAGCCGGAAAGCGCTTTATAAGATATGATTTCGCAAAGTTAATCTCCTCATCCGAAATACTTTCCTTGATTCCGTAAATCTCTTTATTTATTTCTTCAATTGCTTTCCCAGTATTTTCATTTTGTACGGATGTGGAAATCTGAAAATGGCCAAATTCTCGATTGTAATAAAAACCAGATGAAACCCCATAAGTAAAACCCTTATCCTCACGCAGATTCAGATTTAAACGACTTGAAAATTGACCGCCTAAAATTGAGTTCATAATAATTTTTGAAAAGTAATCAGGATCAGTTCTTTTATTAGTTAAATGGCCGACTCTAATTTCTGATTGTGCAGCGCTATCTTTGTGGATAAAAAATACTCTATTATTGCTTGGATGTGGATTTGATATTACATTATCCATGGTTGGCTTGAGAAACGATTTAGAAAAATAGGAATTCAAATTCTCTTCAAGTCTAGCTTGAGAAATATTTCCAACAACGACTAAATGAGTATTACTTGGGGAAAAATTATCATTGTAAAACTGCTTTACATCAGAATTAGAAATTGACTCGACAGACTTTAGATTACCAAGAACCGAATGCGCATAAGTCGAATCATTAAATAATTGTTTTTTGAAATTTACAGACGCTATAAATGAAGGATCATCATACTTACGAACTATATTTGTTAACAGCTTTTTTTTCTCTCTTTCAAAATCATCATCAGTGAAAAGGGGAGAATAAAATATGGTTGAGAATAACTCTAATGATCTTTGAAACTTATCATTCATGGTCATCATATTTAGATATGTAAGATCACTGTCAGTTGAGATTCCAAAAATGGATCCCAAAGATTCAATTTCATTGTCAAGTTCTAAAGCTGAATATTCTCCGGCCCCTTCATCGAGAAGTAATGAAGTTAAGTAGGATAAACCATGCTGTTTAGTAGGATCAAATCTACTGCCGGCATTAACGAGTAATGTCATTTGGATTATCGGTAATGTATTCTTTTCAATAAAGAAAACATTTAGTCCATTCTTCAATGTGAATAATCTGATTTCGGGTAAATGAAATTGAAGTTTTGAAGTTGATAGTGGTACATTTGCTCTAGTCAGTTTCAATGTTTACCTCTTTGGGAATTATGTGGAGTTCAACATGTGGTTTGCTTAAATATTTTTCGATCATAGATTGAATCTGATCTTTATTCAAGCATGTCATTCTTTCAAGATCATTTACAAATGAATTCGGTTCATCAAGATAGGTGTTGTATTCATTAATTTGATTTACTAACGAACTTAAATTTTGAAGTGAGTATATAAAAGATGAGGTCACAGAATTTTTTGATCTCTCTAATTCAGAGTTTGTAATACTATCAGTTCTGATCTTATGAAGTTCATCAAAAATTTCAGTTTTTAAAATCTTTAATTCTACCCCAGGTTTTGCAGTAGCTACAATAATAAACATCCCAGTAAGATTACCAGAATATTGAAAACCAATTATATCTTGGGCGATCTGTTTTTCAAACACAAGAGATTTGAATAATCTTCCATTTTTTGAACCAGTCAATATTTCTGCAAGTATATCTAATGTAGCATCATCACTATCATACAATTTTGAAGTTTCCCAAGCTAAGTAGATCTTTGATAATTGAACATTATCATGATGTACGATCTTTTTATTCTTCTCTAATTTTTTCTTAGGTACTTTTATTTCAGGAATGGAATTACCTGAAGGAATTTCATCGAAATACTTTTTTACTAAATCAAGAGACTCATTATATTCAATATTACCACCGACAACAAGACTAGCATTGTTGGGGGAGTAATAGGTATTGAAGAAGTTTTTTACATCATTAAGTTCATACTTTTCAATATCTTTCATCCATCCAATTGTGGGCCAGTGATAAGGATGATCACTAGGAAATAGGTTTGAAAATATTAGTTCCCAAGCTAAACCGTATGGCTGATTATCATAGTTCTGCCGACGCTCATTCATTACTACGTCTTTTTGATTATCAAGCTTCTCTTGTGTTAATGCATCAAGAAGGTAACCCATTCTATCTGATTCTAGCCAAAGTGCAAGTTCTAAGGAGTTTGAAGGAACGGTTTCATAATAATTTGTTCTATCGATACTGGTCGAGCCATTTAAATTTCCGCCAGCTTCCTCAATATATTTAAAGTGCATTTCTTTAGGAACATTTTTAGACCCTTGAAACATCATATGCTCAAAGAGGTGAGCAAATCCGGTTTTGCCTTCAACTTCATTTGCGGAACCAACTTTATACCAGAGATTTACAGATAGGATTGGTAAGCTCTTATCTTGATAAAGAATTACTTCAAGACCATTGTCTAAAATATGTTTTTGATATTTGATGTTTAGAATTTCGTTCATTTTATTCTCATAAATAAGGCTAAGTTAAAGGCTTAGGCTAAGGATTTTTTCTACTTTCTTGTGTCTTTATTATAGCATCCAATTCATTAATTACATTTTTACAAAGAAATGTTAATTCTTCCATTATTTTTTCTGTTAGATAATCTAAAGCATTTAAAGCTAAAAGCTGGCTTATAAGTTCGTAACTACTTCCTCGAGAAATTTTGTAAAATCTGGTCTTGTCTCTTGGTTCGTACCTACCAAATCCTTCTGCTATATTATGTGCAATAGAATTTGCTGCTCTTCGTATATCAGATGTCATCCCAAATTTTT
>JBDLIN010000060.1:0-17664 GCA_039714835.1 Bacteroidota bacterium
ATAATTATTCTGGCATGTAGTTTGGCTTAACTATAGAAATTATTAAGAAGGGTGGTAACATGAGTACAAGTATGTTTTTGAAATTAGGATTAAAAGTAAGTTTACTTATTGGGATAACAATTGCGATGATATACATGGCAATGCGATGGATGACCTATTAAGGAGTCGATTAAACTATATCTCTAAAAATCTATTTATAAAACTTCTCTAATTTACTTCGAAAGGTACTTCTCGGTAAGCCCAACATTTCTGCGGCCAACGAAACATTATTATCCGCTTTCTTCATTGCCCATTCAAAGATTTCTTTCTCCTTTTCTATAATAAATTTCTGATAAGAAGGATAACTCTTTTGTTCAATGTTCTCATGTTCAATCGCTGTTGGAGATTCTTTTTTTAGTGGATTGAATATTTCTTCATCCCAATCACCCACTTCTGAAAGAGCTATCATCCTTTCTACAAAATTTTCAAGTTCACGAACATTTCCAGGCCAATGGTAATCTGTAAGATATTTAATTATGGTTTTAGTTAGTAAACTCAATTTATTTTTTGCGTTGTGCTTATGAAAAAAATGATCAACTAATAATGGTATATCATTTTTCCTTTCGCGAAGAGGAGGAATATTAATTGGAATAATATTCAAGCGATAGTATAGATCGTCTCGAAATTTATTTTGTTCAACAAGTTTATTTAAATCAACTTTTGTGGCAACAATAATCCGAACATTAACTTGAATGGTTTGTGTGCCTCCTACTCTTGTTAACTCTCGTTCTTGCAGAACTCTTAAAAGTTTTACTTGTAAAGGTAAGGGAAAATCATCTATATCATCAATGAAGATTGTACCTTTGTCTGCTCTTTCAAATAAACCGATATGTTTATTATGCGCACCGGTAAAAGCTCCTTTTTCATGTCCAAATAATTCACTTTCTAATAAAGTTTCTGGTATTACAGAACAATTGATCGGTATAAAAGAATGATTTACACGAGGACTATTAAAATGCAGCGATCGCGCAATCATTTCTTTTCCGGTACCGCTTTCTCCCTCAATCAATACTGTATAATCATTTTGTGCAATTACTTTAATGGTTTCTATCAGTTTCTTCATCGAGTCTGAATTAGTAACAATTACTTTATTTTCAAAAACATCAAGTCGTTTCCTTAACTTGATATTTTCTGTTTGTACTTTATGGAACTGGCGTATATGGTCTAACATGCTCAATAATTGATCGGGAGAAAAAGGTTTTGTTAAGTAGTCATATGCGCCAAGTTTTAAGGCTTCCACAGCAGTTTCTACCGAGGCAAATGCTGTAATAACGATCATAAAAGTATTTGGGGATTGCTTTTTTACTTCCCTCAAAATATCGAGTCCATTCATCTTTGGTAGACGCAGATCAGTAATAACAACATCATATTTCCCTTTTCTGAATTGTTCTAATCCTTCAACTCCGGTTTCACAACTAATTACATCATAACCTTCTTTTTTGAGTGTGTTAGTAAGAGTTATACGTGTGATCTTTTCATCTTCAATTAGAAGAATCCTCATCATAATTCCTTGATTGGTAAAATAATTTTAAATGTTGTGCCCCCTGCCTTACCGGCAGGCAGAGTATCCACTTTACTCTTTACTTGTATTGATCCACCATGTGTTTCAACGATTCCTATGCTTACTGAAAGTCCAAGACCTGTACCCTCTCCTATTTCTTTTGTTGTATAAAATGGATCAAATATTTTCTCCAAATCTTTATCTGAAATACCGCTTCCATTATCTTCTATTGAAATATAAATTTGACCCTGACTTTGTATACCTGTTTCAATTACTATTTTCCCTTCTTCAGTTATTGCATCCATAGAGTTTAATAGAAGGTTCATAATTACTTCTTGAATTAATTGTTCGTCAGCGTAAATAGTGGGTAACTCTTTATCTAGTTTGTGAGTGATTTCAATTTTCTTCTGCGATAATTTATAATCTAATAATTGTAAAACCTTTTCAATTCCAGAATTTACATTAACACTACCGACAACTTTGGACTGCTGATGAGCGAAACCAAGTAATTTTTGTACTATAATCTCAATATGACTCAAACCTTCATTTATTAATCCAAGATATGATTCATTTTGCGCAATATCTCTTGGATCTTTGCTTATTGAATACATACAGCTCTTTATACCATTTAAAGGATTATTAATTTCGTGAGCCACACCGGAAGCTAATCTTCCAATAGAGGCTAATTTTTCCGCGTGATATATCTGTTTTTGAGCACTGAGAAGTTGTTCCCTCTGTTGTGCTAATCGTTTTTGTAATACATTGAAGTGTTGTACTAAAAAACCAATTTCATCATTTCGTTTTGGCTGATTATCTAATTCATCTGAATCGATATCAATCTTATCCATAATCTTTGTTAGTTCTTTCAATGATCCGGTTATTCTCTCTATTAGCAAGTATAGAACTATTAGAGTTATACCAATGACAAAAATTGTAGAGAAAAACAATCTGAAAAATAAATTTCTAATTTCACTTCGAAGAGGTTCGGCATCAATTCCAATTTTTAAAATTCCCCATCTTTTACCAGAAATTTGCAAAGGGAATACGGTTTCAATAATCCATCCGTATTCTTGATTATTATAAATTGAATTTATTAAAGAATCGGTACTACATATTTCAATCGTCTTAGGATCATTATATATATTGGTGTATTTTGTAAGATCCGTGTGTCCAATCACGTTCCTTTCATTATCAAGAATTGCCAAATATTTTATATCGGGTACTTTCTGTTTGAAATCAGCAATTTGTGTTTCTAATTGTTCTTCAAGATGAAATGAAGCATTCTCCGAATAAATTAAAGCGTCAAGGATCGAAATAGAAAAAGCTCTAGTAACATCACGTGCACTCTGGGTGCGGCTTTCAATTATTAGAGCACGCCATTCAAAAAGAATTGAAAATGATATTCCAATCATTAATAAAGTGATAAGAATACCTATAAAGAGTAGGATTTGTGTTTTTAAACTTCTATTTATTACATTAATAGGTGACATTAATTATTTCCGTTTGCTTGCAGAATACTATCAAGCGGATCAAAATCTTTTTCACTTGTTGCTACAAATCCATTTGCAAATTCATTATCCCAGTTTTTTACTAAATCTTTATAATATGGTTTTTGAATATCTACTTTTAATAACGCCGCTTTTATAGAGTTCACAATCTCTTCGTCATACTCTTTTTTTATAACAATTGGTGAACTAGATCGTGGAGTTGAATAAGCGAAGATTCGAATTCCATTATCAGTAAACTCCTTTGCAACTCTGTCCTTTACAACACCAGCATCGAAATTCCCCATCAAAACTTGATGAACAACAGTGTGATGATGTAGGAAATGGTGAATTGAATCAAGTTCGGAGAGACCTAGTCCTGAATTCTTTAATTCATAGAGCAATAATCCACTACCAGAAAAAGATTGCTCAGATGGAAGTGCTAATTTTTTATCTTTTAGATCAGAGATAGTTTTTATATCGCTATCCTCTTTTGTAATCAGAGCTGATTGGAAAAATGGTTTGCCATCTGCATTTAGTGGTTTTAAAATAGGTTCGATGTTAAACGACTTTCTAGCTTTTAGATAAATTAACGTTCCAAAAAAAGCAGCACTGACTTCATTGTCAACTAATTGTCTTACTGTTTCTTGATAAGAGCTACTAAGTTTTAATTCAAATTTGTAAGGTGTGTTATCAGTTAAATAATCCATAATTGGCTGATAACCTTTGTAAATAATATTTGGTGAATAACGAGAGATTACACCAAAATAAATAATAGGTTTTAATGTATCTGGATGCTCATTAATATTTTTAATTATAATCTCTGGAAAGGGCTGCTCAACATTGAGCGCTGTATTATAAATAAAAACACTTGAAATAATTATAGCAATTAGAATTGGAACGATAATAGACCATATTTGAGTTTTTCTTTCTATCAATTATATCCCTTTTTTTGTTATATGATTACTCAATCATTATACCAGGAGATAATTAAGAATAAATTAAGAAATCATATTAAATAACTAAATAACATTTTTCCGATGGCGATGCATCGCCATTTTAGTGGCGAAATATAGCCATAATTACGAAATACCGCCACCATTTTTATCGATTTTTGTCAAGGATTATCAATGCTGTTCGATGAACTAACATATAAATATTAAAATCATTCAATTTTTCCACTTTTTAACTTAGTAATTAGAAATTTCATTTCTACAATTCATTTGGCACATCTATTGTCTTTCGTGTCGAAATATAATAATCAATTTGAATTGAAAATAGGAGTAGAAATGGCACAAATGGAAATTGGAAAGGAATCGAAACCAAGATTTGAATTTAGAACTTTCGGGCAGGATTTTGATGAAGCACAATATTTATTATCACGTATGTCAACTCCAGTTCCTGAAAAAGTTTGGGAAA
Source organism: Bacteroidota bacterium (assembly GCA_039714835.1). GTDB lineage: Bacteria > Bacteroidota > Ignavibacteria > Ignavibacteriales > Melioribacteraceae > SZUA-22. The sequence continues at coordinate 4,444 of JBDLIN010000060.1, forward strand.
GAACCTCTGAAGAAGTCTATATTCTTTCAAAAACTAACGATGTGAACAACACCAAACTTAGAGATGGAAAAATGGATATAAAAACCTTCGTAACAGAGAAAGATGGTTTGGAACAATGGAATCCATTAATGAAAGGTGAATTCCCTATCGCAAAAGAAGTTTTAGTTAATGAAGTTTTTCCTGCATTTAAAGTAGAAATGCCAGAATTAACACAAGATAGTTATACAACTGAAGAATTTTTAGAAATGATTAAGGCTCATAAAGATTTAGCTGCAGTTCGTGTTTCAAAATTACGGTACGGATATATGGTAAACGACACAATTTGTGAATTTGCAGAAGTATTAATTAATGGTGCTAAAGTTTATTCAGTAAACTCAGAATCTACAGAAACTGATGATATACTTAAAACTATGAAAGATACTGGTATGGATAAATTTGAAAACATTAACTATCTGCAGGCAATCAAACGAGTTATTGGCTGGATTGAGAAACCATTATCAAATGAAGAATTTTAAAAATGACCAAAATTCAAATAATAAAAAGCAAATAAAGAACAAAAACAAAACGAAAAACTCCAAACTTTAGTGATTTTGAAATTGTTTTTTAGAATTTATTTGTTTTTTGGCTTTTGTTTTTTGCTATTTAATTTTCATAAATAAAAAGCATAGGAAAATTTATTATGGCTCAAGAAATAGAACGTAAATTTTTAGTTACTAGTGATTTTAAATCATCCTCAAAAAAAGAAACACGAATCACTCAAGGGTACTTATCTTCAGTTCCAGAAAGAACTGTTCGTGTTAGAGTTAAAGGCGATAAAGGATTTATCACGATCAAAGGTATTGGCAACGAAAGCGGAGCTTCACGTTACGAATGGGAAAAAGAGATTCCTGTTGAAGAAGTAAAAGAGCTTTTAGCAATTTGTGAACCGGGTGTTATAGATAAAACAAGATATTTAGTTGAAGCCGGTAACCATACTTTTGAAGTAGATGAATTCTATGGTGATAATGATGGTTTAACAGTTGCAGAAGTAGAATTATCAGATGAAAATGAAGAATTCGAAAAACCAGCTTGGTTGGGTGAAGAAGTAACTGGCGATGTTAAATACTTCAATTCTATGTTGATGAAAAATCCTTACAAGAATTGGTAGTACATATTGAGATTGTCATTTCCCGCATCGCGCGCTGGAACAGGTTGAGATCTTTTAGTTAGTTAGTGAATAAAGATTCTTACTTGCTAAATGCGGGGAATGACACTCATACTCAGGATATAATTAAAATATGAAAACAATTGTATTACTAATACTTTTAGCCACAGTTAATCTGTTTGCTCAATTCCCTCAAAAACCAATTACTATAGTTGTGCATAGTAAACCTGGCAGCGGGATTGACATCACTGCACGTCAATTGGTAAATATCGCAAGTAAATATACAGATGCAACATTTCTTGTTGAAAATAAAACCGGTGGTTCCGGAATGATTGCGATGAGAAATGTATTGAACAAAAAAGCGGATGGATATAGAATCCTTGCAGTTACAAAATCCTTTATTTCTACGATGCAATTAACTAATGCTGGGATTTCTATAGATGACTTTAACTGGTTTGCTGGAATGGTAGTTGACCCTGAAGTACTGATAATAAATCGCAATTCTGAGATAAAAACTTTAGAAGATATTATTGCAGATGCAAAAAAACGAAATGGTAAACAACGTTGGTTAGGACCATTAGTTGGCGGTTTAGATCATTTGATGGCGGTTAAAACTTGGGGGAAACTTGGAATTAAGGGAGAATGGATTCCTTATGAAGGTGGTTCAGATGCAATTGCTGCACTAATGGGTGAACATGGAGTAGTTTATGTAGGAAATCCTGTTGATGTTAAAGGTCGCCCAGATTTGATGATAGCCGCAGTTGCAACTCCAGAAAGATTATCCGCTGATGAGTTTAAAGATGTTCCAACATTTGTTGAAAAAGGATTTGATTTAAAAGATGAGGTTCTTTGGCGTGGATTTGCACTAAAAAAAGGGACTGACTCTGAAGCAGAAATATTTCTAAAAGATATTTTTAAAAAAGTAGGTGAAGATACTGATTGGAAAAAATTCATTGCTAATTCATCAGCGAATCCTGTATTCTGGGAAAAAGAAGAGTTCACGAAAATTGTGAATATAGATCAGAAAGAAGCTCTTAAATATTTAACAATTGCTGGAGTTATTGGTGAAAATGCAGTTAAAGAGAAAAATAATACCGGATTAGTTTTTGGGTCATTATTATTTATATACTTACTTCTTCTTGGCATCATTTACAAAACAAAGAATGAATGGTTTGTAGGAGATTCTGTTATTGCTATCGGATTACTTTTTCTTTCAGGTTTTGTTTATTATTTAACAATTGAGTTTCCAGTTGGTAAATTGGCTGGATCTGTTGGTCCGGCTTCAATGCCCCGTTTATGGGTTTATGCTTTTATTTTCTTTTCTCTTTGGTTGTTATTTGATGTAATTAAAAATGGAAGAACAATAAATGATGAGAAGCGAAATGTTAAAAAATCTCTGGGACTTGTTTTTCTTATGACTGGATATTTATTGTTAATGGAATATTTTGGTTACTATTTAACAACATTCATCTTCTTAATCTCAGGTATGTATTGGATGTCATATAAACGTCCAATTATTATGGTAGTGGTTAGCGGAGGATTTTTATTGCTCTCATATTTAGCAATTAACAAATTACTACAAGTGCCTTTGCCAATAGGTGTTTTATTTGAATAAAATTTATGATTGAAGACGCTGTAAAAATACACGATAAAACTCAGTTTGAAATTAAACTGAACTATAAATTCGAGAAAAAGAAAAAGGATGCTTCATACGAAGTTGAGACATATTTCTTTTTACCAAATAGTTTAGGTGTAAACCGACACACGCTGAGAAAAGTAAATTTCTATGATGGTGTACAGAATTATATTCGTTTAAAAACTCCGGTATATAATTTAGAACAAATCTGCAAGGAAACCGAATCCCCTTTTGTACGCACTAAAAATACTTATGAAATACTAGCAGAGAAAAACAATGAACAAACAATCGAGCTGTATGAATATCAAACCAAAATGTTTGCAAATATTTTTGCTGCTGCAATTCGCAGAAACACATATTTTGTTCAAAGTTTAACTAAAATAGATGAAATTCCTAACATTATTTTAAGACATATTAATTCAATTCGTGAAATTTCAGTCGCTTTTCGGAGCCTTAAAAGTATTATTACAATTGTAACAGTAGATGAAGAGGAAAGAACAATCCACTCATTTGCCGATGAATACCTTTCTTTACTAATCGAGAAATATACTTTTAAACTTCTTGAATATCTAAAGAGATCAAATATAACGGGAACTGATGTGATGCAAAATGGACTCTTAGAATTGATAAAAGATGAGGTAAATTATCGAAAGAAAAATAACTACACTTCGATTTCAAATGAAAAGTCTGATAACGAAGAGTTTATGTTCCGTTTCAGTGTTTTAAAAAAATATTTTGAAAGTGTTCTCTTTTTAGATGCTAACCGCGAAAAAGAGGGATGGCTGCTAGAACAAGTACTTTTCGGAATTGCTGCCGGTTTAGCAATGTTATTCGCTACAGCGATTGCCTTTTTTTCACAATCTATTTATGGCAGTTTAACAATGCAGCTATTTGTTGTACTTGTAATAAGCTACATTTTCAAAGATAGGATTAAAGAGTTAATGCGTTTCAGTTTAACAAAACGTGTTTTCAAATTTCTATACGATGATAAAACAATCCTTTTTGTTGACAAACGGTATAAGGTTGGAATTATTCGCGGCAGTTTCAACTTTATGAAGTGGAAAAATTTATCAAAATTAATTTTATCAATAAGGAAAAAATATCGCTCAAAAATATTTGACAATAAATTCTCTGAAGAAAAAATCATCTTGTTCAAAAAGAAAATATCTCTTTATCCGAAGTTTTATAATAGAATGTTCAAAGAGCTTCAAATAGACTATATAACAGATATTTTCCGTTTTGATGTTTCAACATTAACTAGGAAAATGGATAATCCGCGGAAGCCTATATTTACATTGACTCCTGACGGATATAAAAAAACATTAGGCAGAAGAGTCTACCACGTAAACCTAATAATTAAATATGTCGAGCAAAAAAATACAATTCTGCACCGCTTCCGATTGATTCTAACTAGAAATGGAATTAAACGAATTGAACCGGTAACGAGTGAAACTTATTAAAATTACTATGTTATGGAAATATTAACAAACTTATACGAAGGATTAGGATTACTAATGAATTGGACGCCGATATTAATAATTATCGTCGGTGTTATGATGGGAATCTTGGTTGGTGTTTTGCCAGGACTCTCTCCAGCAATGGGAGTAGCTTTGCTGGTTCCTTTTAGTTACGGTCTTGATCCATTATATGCATTGATATTATTGGTTTCTGTTTACTCTGCAGCTAATTATGGTGGAACAATAACTGCAATTGCAATTAATACTCCGGGAACACCTTCTGCAATAGTATCAACATTTGATGGATATCCATTAACGCAGCAAGGTAAACCTGGTAGAGCTCTTGGGGCTTCAGTTATTGCTTCAACAGTTGGTGGAATTTTCGGAACAATCATTTTAATTTTCTTTTCGGTTCCCCTTGCAAAAGTAGCATTAACATTTGGACCTGCAGAATATTTCGCTCTTTCAGTTTTTGGTTTAACAATTGTTTCTTCACTTTCAACTGGGAATTGGATAAAAGCCTTTATTGCGACACTAATTGGTCTTCTCCTTAATACTGTTGGGATGGACCCATTTACAGGATATCTCAGATTTACATTTGATGTCCCTGAACTTGCAGATGGCTTTAGTTTTATTCCAGCATTGATAGGTTTATTCGCGTTAGGTGAAATTTTCTTAAGCATTGAAAAATCAGAAAAAGTTCAAGATACATTAAAAAAAGTTTCAGGTAAAATGCCGAAGTTAAAAGAGATGTGGTCAATCAAAAGAACAATTGGTCAATCATCAATTTTAGGAACTTTGATTGGAGTTGTACCAGGTGCCGGTGCTACTATAGCTGCATTTATTTCTTATAACGAAGCTAAAAGAATTAGTAAAAACCCAGAGCAATTCGGAAAAGGAGCATTGGATGGTGTTGCCGCTTCTGGTGCAGCTACAAGCGGTTCTGTTGGAGGCGCCTTAGTTCCTCTATTAACTCTTGGAATACCAGGTAGTGCCGCAACAGCTGTTTTGATCGGTGCTTTGGTTCTTCATGGAATTACACCTGGTCCAGAATTATTTAAAGATAATGCACCGCTAGTATATGGTTTATTCGCAAGTTTGTTTATTGCTTACGGAGCAATGTTTTTTATTGGGTTCCTTGGTAATCAGTTATGGATTAAAATTATTGAAGCTCCGAAATCGATTCTCTATCCTGTAATACTAGCAATTGCTTTTATTGGAAGCTATTCGGTTGGTAATTCAATGTTTGATGTATGGGGTTGTTTTGGATTTGGTGTTTTAGGATGGATTCTTAGAAGATATAATTTCCCAACACCCCCTGTTATACTTGGTTTAATATTAGGTTTTCTTGCAGAAACAAATTTTAGAAGAGCATTACTTATGGATGATGCATCAATATTCTTTACACGCCCTATAAGTTTAATAATGCTCGTTTTAGCAGCACTATCATTAATATATCCGCTTGTAAAACCTTTTATTCAACAAAAGATTGCAGAGAGAAAAAAAAGTAAGATGAATAAATAATAAGGAATTTTTCGATGACAGTATTATTAAAAAAAACAAAAGGGCTTGAAACACAAATTGAAAACTACCTTGATTTGGTCGTAAAAGGAGGATTCCTCTTCAAGCAAGGTATTAAGTATTATTTGGAAGAACAAAACGAAGAGTTTGAAAAACGATTAGAAAGTATTAGTAGAACGGAGAGTGATGCAGATAATTTTAGAAGAGAAATACAGACTAGATTGTATTCAGAAACGTTGATCCCGGAATCTAGAGGAGATGTATTAGGTTTGTTGGAAGCATCTGATAAGGTGTTAAACATAACTGCAGAAACTCTTCAACAATTTTCTATTGAAATTCCATATATACTTCCTGAAGTTAAAAAGTATTACTTAGAATTAACTGAAGCATCAATTCAAGCACTCGAGGAAATGGTTGCTGCTGTAAGAGCATATTTTACTGATATAAATAGAGTAAGAGAGCATATAAACAAAGTACAGTTAAATGAATCTGAATCAGATAAGATAGCTGCAAAACTAAAGAGAACAGTTTTTCGAACTGATATCCATTTGAGCCAAAAAGCACATATGAGATATTTTGCACTTCACATCGAGAGCATTGCGGATGAAGCTGAGGATGTTTGTGATAGATTGGCAATAGCAGCAATTAAAAGGTTCATTTAAGAAAAGGAATAATATATAGATGATTTGGTTTTATTTAATAAGTGGTTTATTTCTTGGGTGGTCACTAGGCGCAAATGACGCAGCTAATATTTTTGGTACTGCTGTTGGTTCTAGGATGATAAAATTCAGAACTGCAGCTATTGTAAGTGCAGTATTCGTTGTTTTAGGTGCAGTTATAAGTGGTGCAGGTGCAACTCATACTTTAGGTAAACTTGGCGCGGTAAATGCGATTGCCGGTTCATTTACTGTAGCTTTAGCAGCAGCCGTTACAGTTACCTGGATGACCAAATTAAAATTACCTGTATCTACTTCTCAAGCTATAGTTGGTGCGATAATTGGTTGGAATCTTTTCACGAACTCCCCAACCGATATGAACTCATTATTGAAAATTGTATCAACATGGGTTATTTGTCCTCTTCTATCTGCAGCGTTTGCTTATGTGTTCTATAAAATAGCAATTTTTATATTACCTAAAGTAAGAATTCATATGCTCGAACAAGACGCTTATAATAGAATAGGTTTAATTTTTGTTGGGGCGTTCGGTGCTTATAGTTTAGGTGCAAATAATATAGCTAATGTGATGGGAGTATTCGTACCAGCATCACCTTTTACAGATCTTTCGTTCGGCGGATTATTTTCTTTAAGCGGAACTCAAATATTATTCCTTTTTGGAGCAGTTGCAATAAGTGTTGGAGTTTTTACTTACTCTTATAAAGTGATGATGACAGTGGGCAATGATCTTTTTAAGCTAACTCCAATTGCAGCTTTTGTAGTTGTTCTTTCTGAATCTATAGTGTTATTCCTCTTTGCATCAAAAGGATTAGAGAGCTGGTTAGCCAGTCAAGGTTTACCAACAATTCCTCTTGTTCCAGTTTCAAGTTCTCAAGCAGTAATAGGTGGAATACTTGGAATTGTATTAGCAAAAAAAGGTAGGGGAGTAAATTTTAAAGTACTTGGTAAAATCTCTTCTGGTTGGGTAACAACACCGATTATTGCTGCTGTGATTAGTTTTGTCGCTTTATTTTTTGCACAAAACGTTTTTGAACAAAAAGTAGTTAAAAAAGTAAATGAAACAAATATTAAGGTAGAAGAAGTATTATCAAATGAGAGCATTGATAAACAATCAGTTCAAATGGATATGCAAAAACAAAATATAAATAAGCAAACTGAAAATTTGAATAAAGATAATAGTGAAAAACCAAATATTAAACAGGATGAAGAGTAACAAGAATCACTGGTGAAATATGAGGACACAAAACAATTCAAAAATTGGTAGGTATTTAAGAATAATCATTATTACACTGATTATTCTTAGCAATTCTATTTATAGTATTGATACTGACTCAACTAAAGCTATATCCATTGATTCATCAAAAATCAGTTTGTTTCAAGGTGATAAACCAAATGATAATGGTCCAGTATCTGAGGCAATTCATTCTACCGCTGGTGAACTAATCGAAAAACCTCTAAGAGTTCGCGTTTTATCTGATGGTCAAAAACCTGTTAAAGGCTGGCCAGTTTATTTTGAAGTAATTTCAATTCCAGCAAAAGCAAAAGGTACTTCACTTGAAAATGAAACTATACTGACTGATAGTGATGGATATGCTGAATCATATGCAACTCTTGGTTCAAAGAGTGGTTTCTATAAGTTTTCCGCTCGAATTTACAATGGATCTGAGAAAAATGATATCATTTATTTTAAAGCACATGCAAGAAATTCAAATTGGTTATTCTATCTCATAAGCGGATTGGTTGGAGGGCTTGGTCTTTTCCTTTTCGGAATGCAGATGATGAGCGAAGGGATGAAAAAGTCTGCTGGAAGCAGACTCCGCACTATTTTAGCAAAACTAACCGACAATCGTTTCATCGCCCTTGCTGTTGGAACTTTCGTTACAATGGTAATTCAAAGCAGTAGTGCAACTACTGTTATGCTTGTAAGTTTTGTACAAGCTAAGCTATTGACATTTACTCAATCACTTGGGATTATATTCGGATCCAACATTGGAACAACAATAACAGCCCAACTGGTTGCATTCAAACTTACAGACTATGCGTTAATTTTCATTGGATTGGGATTTGCATTTGTCTTTTTAATGAAATCGAAAAAGTATAGAAATTTTGGAGAAGTAATACTGGGATTTGGTCTTCTTTTCTTCGGAATGTATATAATGTCGGAAGGGATGAAACCGCTTCGCACTTTTCAACCGTTTATTGATCTTCTTTTAGAATTAGAAAATCCAATATTTGGTATTCTTGTTGGGGCTTTATTTACAGGTCTTATTCAAAGCAGTAGTGCTTTTACAGGAATTGTTATTATTCTAGCAACACAGGGCTTTTTAACTTTGGAAGCTGGTATTCCTTTAATTTTTGGTGCAAATATTGGAACTTGTATAACAGCCTGGTTAGCGAGTATAAATACCTCTCGGGAAGCTAAAAGAGTTGCACTCGGACATATTCTTTTTCAAATTTTCGGAGTTGTTATTTTTATTTGGTGGATCCCCTCTTTCGCTGAATTTATTCGCTGGATATCACCAGAAAGTTCACCCGAATTAACAGGAATTGCACAGTTAGCAGATGTTGTTCCAAGACAAATAGCAAATGCACATACTGTTTTCAATGTTGTAGTTTCAATTATGATCTTACCTTTTATTAATCAAACTGCAGCACTTGTAATTAAATTTCTACCCGATAAAAAAGCAGTTATAGAAGAGGAAAGTCCTTACGAAGCTAAATTCCTAGATGAAGGTTTAATTTCTACACCTACTCTTGCACTAAACCTAGCTAAGGCAGAAATACTGAATATGGCAAAAAAAGTACAATCGAATGTAAGTAATATCATTAGACCATTTCAAAGAAATGATGACGATATATGTTCAGAAATAAAGGAACAAGAACGAGAGATAGATTTCCTAGTAGCAGAGATTAAAAACTATATAAATAAAATTAGTCAAGAAAGCTCAGATCCTAAAAGAATTGATGAAGTATTTCAGATGTTATATAGTATTACGGAATTTGAACAAATAGGAGATATTGTATCTAGAAATCTAAGAAGGCTGGCAAGAAAAAAAATGAAATCAAATGTTGAATTTTCTAAAACTGGAATAGAAGATATAATCAATTATCATACAAAAACGTTAAAGCAGATTAGTCGAGCAATTGCACTTTTTAAAGATGTTAATCTTGAAGATGCCGAAAAAATGGAGAGGAAATATAAAAAATATCGTTTGCTCGAAGTTGACTTTCGACGTACTCATTTTGATAGACTCCGTGAGGATATTCCTGAAACTGTAGCTACAAGTGAAATGCACCTGGAGTTGTTAGATCAGTTAAAACGAATCAGTAGTCATGCAACCAACGTTGCCCGAATCCTATTAGAACATAAAAATGAAGATGATAACAATAATGATATTAATAAAGAAGAAATAAATAATTCAAATAAAAACGAATTATAGCAGGAAAACAAATAGCAGAAATATTTTATGAATATTAGAGGTAACATGACTGAGAGATACAAATTTTTATCGAAAAAACATGTGTTCATCACCATAGTAATTATATTATTATTGCTGCAAAATACTATTCTTTGTGTCGAAACAGATTCACTAAACACTGTTCAAATTGACTCAACTAAATTAGTTCTGATCAACGCTAATGATCCTAGCGGAAATGGTCCATTGACTCAAACTTTTCATTCAACAGCCGGAGAAATTATAGAAAGTCCATTCCGCGTTAGGGTACTATATAATTCTACAAACCCAATAGAAGGATACCCAGTATATTTCAATATCATTTCTTCACCAAAAAAATCCAAAGGGACTAAGTTGAGTGAGGTTCTTGTATATACTGACGAAAACGGATATGCAGAAACATATGCAGTGTTAGGTTCCAAAAATGGTGATTATGAGTTTTCAGCCCGTATAAATAATCATATTGGTGAAAATGATATTATATATTTTAAAGCATATGCAAGAAAAGGGAATTGGATTTTCTATCTAATAAGTGGTTTAATTGGTGGCCTTGCAATATTCCTTTTTGGAATGGAAATGATGAGTGATGGAATGAAAAAAACAGCAGGCACCAAAATGCGTTCGATTTTGGGAACCATCACAAACAACCGTCTTGTTGCTGTTGGAGTTGGTACATTCGTTACAATGGTAATTCAAAGCAGTAGTGCTACGACTGTAATGTTGGTAAGTTTCGTTCAAGCACAACTGATGACATTCGCACAATCACTCGGTATTATTCTTGGTGCAGATATCGGCACAACAATAACAGCACAGATGATTGCCTTTAAGTTAACTGATTATGCCCTGATTGTAATCGGAATCGGTTTTACAATGACCTTCCTATCAAAATCCAAAAAAATAAAAAATGTTGGTGAGGCAATTCTTGGATTCGGACTTTTGTTTTTCGGCATGTGGGTAATGTCGAACGCAATGTATCCTCTAAGAACTTATGAACCGTTTATTCAATTGCTCCTTCACCTGGAAAATCCATTACTTGGCATTTTGATTGGGACTATATTTACTGCGTTAATCCAAAGTAGTAGTGCATTTACCGGTATTATCATTGTGCTTGGTAGTCAAGGATTGATTACACTTGAAGCAGCAATTCCTTTGTTACTTGGAGCAAATATCGGAACTAGTATAACTGCTGGTTTAGCAAGTCTAAACACTGGACGCGAAGCAAAACGAGTAGCACTTGCACATGCACTTTTTAAAGTTTTTGGAGTTGTTCTTTTTGCATGGTGGATTCCATACTTTGCTGATCTTATTAGAACGATCTCTCCGTCAGGATCTGCTAATCTTTCAGGAACCGCGCTTTTAGCAGAAATTGTACCGCGTCAAATTGCTAATGCACATACTGTTTTTAATGTTGCTCTCACTGTTATTGTGCTTCCCTTTACAACAAAAGCTGCAAGATGGATAGTGAAGCTGCTACCAGATATTGAAGAATCAGAAGAAGAAAGTCAATATAAAGTAAAGCACCTTGAAGAGAGCTTAATATCTACTCCCTCTCTTGCCTTAAATCTAGCAAAGGCCGAAACTATTCGAATGGCAACAAAGGTTCAATCAATGGTTGAAAAAGTAATTCATCCATTTTTTAGCTACGATGAAGATACCCTCGATGAAATCAATGAGCAAGAGACAGAAATAGATTATTTGAATTCTCAAATTGCTAAATATTTGATGAGCATAAGTCAAGAAAGTTTGGCTGAAGAAAGAAGTGATGAAATTTTTCAAATGATGCATACAATTACAGAGCTTGAACAAATTGGTGATATTGTTGACAAACGACTTATAAGATTAGTAAATAAAAAAAATGATCTTAACGCACACTTCTCAAAAGCGGGTGAAGAGGAAATTAGAGATTACCATGTACGAACAATGAAACAAATTAGCCGAGCAATTGATGTATTTAAGGACGTCAATCTAAAAGATGCTAAACGGATGGAAAAGAAATATAAAAAATATCGAATGATGGAAATGGATTTACGCCGTACTCATTTCGATAGACTAAAAGATGATGTACCTGAAACAGTCGCGACAAGTGATATTCATCTTGAATTGATTGAATTACTCAAACGAATAAGCAGCCACGCCACAAATATTGCCCGAACACTATTAGAATTAAGAAGTGAAAAAGAAGAAGAGGCAAATTTAAAAGCTAGGCTTTCTGACATTGAAAAACACAAAAGAACTAAAATGAAAAATAAAGAAAAGGACTCATCAGATACTGAGATGAATAGTGAATGATGAATCTTTTTCAAGAAGGAGTTTAAAAATGATAAGATTCTTAAAGTTATTGGTTTTTGTAAATATACTATTGTTGTTCAGTTGTAATTCAAATAAAGAAAGCAAATCAACTGACACAGCGCTTGTAAAAGCACATGAACACAAGCTTTTACTAAACAATAGTAAGTTTGAAAATATTGATAAAGCATTTAGTGAGTTCTGGGAAGTTGTCAAAGCAGTTGCTGATCAACAAGGGATTAAAGTTAAGGAATCTGACGATAAGTTTGAACAAACACACAGACAAGTCGAGTTCTATGATACTGAGGACTTGGGCCTAAATATGAAAGGTTATTTGATCAGAAAAAGAACAGACTATAAAGGTGATGAACTTGGTTCAAAATTTAAATTAACGATTAAGTTCAAGGATGAAGATTACAGCACTGTTGCGAATGTAACTCTACCATTGGGAGAAGAATATTCCTCAAAAGAAAAAGAGCTTGAAGTAGAAGCAGATATGATAAATGGAGAAACATCAGAGAGCGAGCCGAGAATATCCTATGCAGTAAGCAGTTCTGTAAAATTAAAAGAGATATCAGGCAATACAGTTGCTGATTACTCAAAAGTTTTCTCTTCTCTTAAGTCACTAAATATTGACCAATCAAAAGAGCTTGTAAAAGTTAACGGTCGAGAAGCAGAATCATTTAAAGTGAGTCCAGGTGTATTAGATTTTGGTTCCGGCATTGAAGCTGAATGCGATATAACAGTATGGATAATAGATGGGAAAATAATTCCCGAATTTTCTTTCGATCATTCTTTAGATGATTGGAAAAATAAATCAGAAAATAATGTTGAAAAATGTGAGTCGTTTATAAATCAATTACAAAAAGAAGCACCAGAATGGTTCGTTAACGGTAAATCAAAATCATCATTTATATTCAATTGAAAATACTTACTAAAACAGGAGACGTTTAATGAAAGAAATGTTATTAAAATTCTTTAGTATCTGGAAAACTGGTCCAGACAAACCACTTATTGATGATACTGATAAAATCGATAAGATGTATAA
>JBDLIN010000061.1:0-17524 GCA_039714835.1 Bacteroidota bacterium
AATGACAACTACTACTTTTCTACTTTCTGGTTTGGATAGAGTTTTTCATATAGTTGAAGATGTTGATACTGCATTTGAAGAGTTTTATAAAAATTGATTTTGGCTTGCCCGCCGTAGTCAACTTTCACTAAGTTTTGGTTGATAAATTTTAACGTAGGCGGGATGCCCACCAAAAAACGGTGGGCATCTAGTATCCAATATCTAAATCCCAGCTTACTTTATAAGATTCATTTTACCAATAACTCGTTCACTATTTACACGTACTTCATAGAAATATATTCCACTCGATACATTTCTATTTTTATCGTTACTGCCATTCCACTCAACAATATAATTCCCGCTTGAAAGATTTTTATTTATTAATTCTTTAACTAAGTTCCCTTGAATATCGTATACCATTAATTTCACTTTTGAATTCGTTAATCTTGATGGAACATTAAACACTATTTTAGTGTTTGGATTGAATGGATTAGGATAGTTTTGAGCCATCAAATGTGTTTCAGGTATAAGCGGTTCATCATTATTATCATCAATACTTGTTAATAGGCTAAGTCCTTCAGGTTTGGAATCACCATTAATATCAGCTAGATAAATATTTGTCCACTCCGGTCTTGTGGACTTATTAAGATATCCTTCCTTCCATTCACTATCTGTTATGCGATTAAAATTAGTAGTCGTATATTCATGATAACTGGATACAGGACCAACAAATGCAACATTTTTCCCATTTGGCAATTGTGTGTTTAATATCACAAGATCAACCTCTCCAGTACCAGCGTGTTTAACCCAACCAACTGGTGCACCAGCGGCATCAGTTGGAGAGGTGTGGTAATCAGCAACTAAATAATCTTCCTTATGAAATTCCTCTTGATCCCAATCTTCATAATATAAATTCGGATACCATCCAACGTGCTGTGGAGCTCCGCACATCATTTCTGGATTGTTATAAAGCATTCTTCTTAAAAATAATTTTTCTTCTTCATTAAATTGTACTTTATCTAATTCCTTTTGTGCTATTATTTCTAATGTATCTACTACGCTAGCAAGATGATTAAAATATTCATTGAAGCCCTCTCTTACCCACTCTTCATACGATGGTATACTATTTAGCTTCTCTAAAGTGTTATCCGCCATCAATGAAATAAAACTAAAAAACTGCGGAACCGGTTCAACAAAACTGTGAGGATATGAACATACAACTCCACCTGTGTATGATTGTTTAGCATAGAGTAAATTATCATGTCTTAACTCTGTCCATGATGAAAGTTGAGAATTCATTTTCTGCTGCCACCAAGCTGCCGTCTGCATGAATGCAGGTAGATCTGATCTATCAGTAGGTGGATTAAGAGTGCGAATTGAATTAAGCCATAAATTATAGATCGAGTTATTCCAAAAATCAAAATCGTAGCTGTCAATTAAATATCTAAGTGCTGATAAGTTAGGAGAATAGTGATACTGCTTAAGCTCATCTTGCAGTAATTGAGCCGCTGCATCATTACCAAGCGCAAATAAAATATCTAAAGTTGAAGGGAGCATTCTTCTAATAAATGTATCATTTACTTTAATCTTATCATAGACTACACTTCCGGTAACATAGCTGTCAATCACAAACCTTTGACCAAAAGGCATGAACGCAGATGCTGGCTCAATTTTATCTGGGGACATTGGATCATGCATCAAAATTTGTGACAATATTTTTTGTCCGGCAAATGATTTTGTCTTTAATGTGTTTTGGAATGCTTTTACTTCAAGTGTATCCAACAACTGTCCTACATCTGTAATACCTGCATCAACAAAGGTCTCTTCTAAATTTGGAAAGGTTACATTATCCTGCTCACCAACAAATGTTCTGATAATAAATTCAATTTCATCCAGAATCTCTCTTGAACCTGAAAGCTCAATCAATTCTGAAAATAAATATGAAATGATAATTTGTCTTTGCTCATCTTCAATTGGGACTTTGACCAACGAATGAGGAGCAATTAAATAAAGTTCAATTCGCCCGAACCACATCATAGTTTTAAAATATTTGGCTAATTCAGGACGATATTCATCTTCATAATGACCACGGGGTTTAAATTGGCTGAAGTCAATTTCCCTTGGAGTATTTGAGAAAATTTTTCTTGTAATGAAATCAAAAGATTCAATTTCTGAAATTAAGCTATCAATCAATAAACTGTTATCTGAATAATATGGTTGAACACCATCAACTAATAACTGTCTTGGAACTGTTATATAAGCATCAAGATCTTTCAGCATTTGTTGTAATGCAGTATTTTGAGAATACTTTGATTCCAGCGTACTCATGGAGTTACTCAAATTTTCTAAAAGTGTGGTTAGTCTGTCTATAAGAATTGATAATTCAGTCTGTTTTAAGATTTTGTCATAAGAAGCATGAAATGCGTGTAAAATAGCGTCTGATGAAATATAAACCGGCAGATCTTTGTGGTAAATATCTTCGAATTGAACTCCATATGATCCTTGAGCCAAGCGCTCTGATACAACAAAACCATTTTTCTTGATCAGAGTCTTTTCCCCTTCTTTCAATTCATATTTTATTTCAACCGAATCATGATAAAGGGCATTGTCCCACCCTGATAAAATTTTCGCTTTGAATTCCCCAGCATTATTTGCTTCCATTAACTGATCTGCAGTTATATTTTCATTGTTTTGTAGAAATTGTTGATATGCATCAATACTGAAAGAGGATTGTGCTTGTAAAGAGATTAATGTTGAAAACATCCCAAATAATAAAAATAATTTTTTCATTTTTTATAACCTCATTATCTAGATAAAATGTAAGAAAAAATATGTAATAAAGATATACAAATTTTAAGTATTAGAAATCCATGAGAAATATAATAATTATGTTAGCAGTTATTATTTTCCTTTGAAATGATTGCTTTGAATTTTTTAGTGATTTCCAATTAAATTACAAAACAACAAAGCCAATTTTAATGCCAAAGTATTGCATCTTAAAATAGCTATTAATCACTGTTATTTAGTCTTAAAAAGTAAAAATAATTAACCTGGATATTCAAATTTCTGATATTTTATCAGATAATTGATAATTAATAGAAATTAAAATATATACTTTAGACTAAAAATCTTTTTAATTTTATACGTTAAAAAATTATGATTATTTATGGAGATCAAAATGAAATTTCTTGAAATCACAAACCTTTTATTAGTTTTTTCATTAATTGCATCACTAAGTTATTCCCAAACTTCAGAGAAGAATAAAGCAACTTATAAAGAATCTAAAAATGAATTCTATCAACAGACTCTTAAAGACTTGGAAGAATTCAATAGTAAAGAAGAAATATCAAAAAAATCTTTCAAAATGGATTATGAAGGAATTGATATCCCAAAGTCTGTTGATGAATTTGAAACATTTTGGCATAATCCCCCAATCTCTCAAGGTGTAACCGGAACTTGTTGGGATTTCTCCACAACCTCGTTTTTTGAGTCGGAAATATATAGACTACATGGTGAAAAAATTAAGCTTTCTGAGTTATACACAGCCTATTGGGAGTTTGTTGAAAAAGCAAGACGATTTATTCAAAAACGAGGTGATTCCTATTTTGCAGAAGGTTCTGAAGGTGAAGCAGTTAAATTAAATTGGCAGCGTTATGGTACAATGCCAGCAGATGCATATTCAGGACTTCTTGAAGGACAGCCAAATCATGACCATCGTCAAGTATTCAAAGAGATGAATTCATATCTTGAATCCGTTAAAAGTATGAATGCGTGGAATGAAGAAGAGAATTTAAAAACTATCAAAGCAATTCTTAACCACCATCTAGGGACTCCACCTGAATCATTTGATTATAATGACAAAACATATACACCTAATGAATTCTTTAAAGAGGTTATCAATCTTAATATGGATGATTATTTTGAGTTTTTATCAACTGTAAAATATTCTTACTATACAAAAATAGAATTTGAAGTACCTGATAATTGGTGGCATAGCAGTAACTATTATAATATTCCCTTATCAAAATTTATGGATATTATTCATCGCTCGGTTCGTGAAGGATATTCTATAGCCTTGGGTGGGGATGTATCTGAATCGGGTTATTGCTCAAGTACTGATGCTGCAGTGGTTCCAACTTATGATATATCTTCAGAATTTATTGATGAATATTCTCGTGAATTCAGATTTAATAATAAGACAACCACTGACGATCATGGTATTCATATTGTCGGCTTTATTGAAAAAAATGGAAATGACTGGTATTTGATTAAAGATTCTGGTTCAGGTTCTAGAAATGGTAATGCAGTGGGATATTATTATTATCATGAAGATTATGTAAAATTAAAAATGTTAAGCATCATGGTGCATAAAGATATGTCTAAGGAAGTTCTAGAAAAGTTTAATCCATAAATCTGCTGTGATTGTTATCACATGTAAAATTCGGCAATTGCATTAATGTTTAAGATTATGTAGCTTTGATCCGCTTTTTAAAAAGATGATAAAATGAAAAATCTAGACATATCAACTATTAATAGTTTATTTCAAACTAACTGGCACCCGAATCAAGGTGACTTTGTGAAAGAAAATTCTATAAAGGACGGAGAAGTTTTGCAAGATCAACTCAAAAAACACAGAATTAAAGTTTGGTTTCTTTGGGGTACTATCATCATTGTTTTCATTACAGCAATGGTTGTGCTATCATTTTAGAATAAAAATTAAATTTCGAGGGCTAATCAGTATTTAAATATCTTTTCATCAGAAACAATGTTTCATCAATTTTCCTAGGTTTGTATCCCAGTTCAGTTTCCGCTTTTAAATTAATTAATCCTGATTTAAGTGGTCTTGCTGCAGCCTGATCTAAATCAGCAGTAACAATTTCTTCAATGAGTGATTTATCAAGATCAAAATAGTCGGCAATTTGGTATGTAAAATCTAATCTAGATAGCAATTCTGATCCACCAATGTTATAAATATCTTTTTTCCTTAATTCAATTATTTTCGCAATTGCAGAAACCAGGTCTTCAATGTAAGTTGGATTATTTATTTGATCATTCACTATCCTGATTTTTTTATTAGCTCTAAGAGAATTAACAATCCATTTAACAAAATCTGGACGGCCATGTTCAGTAGGACCATAAAGTACATTTGTTCTAATTATTGAATATTGAATGTTCTCTGAAATGATTGCGTTTTCACCAGCAAGTTTCGATTTTCCATAATAGCTTTTAGGACTAGGCAGTGCAGTTTCAAGATATGGACCTTCAGTTCCATCGAAAATATAATCGGAAGAAATGTGTATCAAATGTGCTTTACATCCTTTGACATATTTTACTAAATTTTCAACTCCGTTGACATTTATTTTCCAGGCTAGTTCTTTTTCACTCTCACAACCGTCAACATTAGTATAAGCAGCAGCATTTATAACCACATCCGGACAAAACCCATTTATTATTTTTTTTACTTCCCTCGGTGAAGAAATATCAATTTTCGCATATTCTACATTTTCAAAAAATGAATCATTCTCAAATGATGTGCATAATAGTTCAACATCTCTTTTGAACATAAAATGAGAAGTTAGGCTTTGTCCTAACATCCCGTTAGATCCAACGATGATTATTCTTTTTTTAATTAAATCGTTTTGTAATGTCATCTTTTAATCTCTCATATTCAGTTAGCGATTTGTATGTTGTAGACATACCTGCAGCAATATTTGCATAATGAAAAGATTTAATCGGATCATTATACTTAGTAAAATTATAAAGAAATGCAGCTCCGAAAGTATCTCCACATCCAACAGTATTAATAGCAGAAATATCCAAAGCTTTTACTTTGATATTTTCACCATTCTTCTTAAACATTTCTGCACCATTAGCTCCTTTTGTGATAATAACTATTTCTACACCATATGAAAATATTTTTTTGATTATTTCACTCTCATTAATCTTACCGAATAAAGTCCACAACTCGTTTTCATTCATTTGTATTATATCAATATTTCTTAGCCAATGATCAATATTATTAATCTGCTTAAAATTTCTTACTCCATTTACATTATGTCCCCTTGCCAACGTATGTACATCGAAATATATTGGACAGGCGCTATTCTTTCTTATCCATTTAATATCATCAATACTAATATCATATCCAGAAATCATATTAATGAGGATGCTGTTAAATTGTTTATAATTAATTTTCATTGGAAGAACGATTTTATCTGTCATATGATGATGACACTCTTGTCGTTCTTCATTATCGTGTAAAGTTAAAGATACTTTGGGTATATTTTTTATTCTTGTTGATAAATCCAAATTTACTCTACTATAAATGGGATCATAAAGTTCGAAATTATTGTGAGGAATTAACGTTACTAAATATATATCATCATTTTTCTCTTTTATATTTGCAAGAGTATTTACTGTATGAAATATCCCTCCAGGTCTGACATCGCGATTATCTTTATAGTAAATCTCATCAAGAACTGTATGACCAATAACCAGCAGTTTACTCATTTAATTCAAAATTTTATTTTACAATTAGATTAGTTAAATTCACTTCATAAATCTACATTTACATTTATTTACTTACAAACTTTTTGAATCACTATGAAAATTGGAATTACATGTTATCCAACTTATGGCGGCAGTGGTGTTGTTGCAACTGAGCTTGGTAAAGCTTTGGCAGAAAAGGGACACGAAGTTCATTTTATTAGCTACGCATTCCCGCATAGATTAAGCAGCTTTATTAAAAACATATATTACCACGAGGTTGAAATAAGTAAATATCCATTGTTTGAGCATCAATTATACAGCTTAGCTTTAACAAGTAAAATGCTGGAAGTTGTTGAGTATGAAAACCTCGATCTTCTCCATGTACACTACGCTATACCACATGCAACAAGTGCATACTTAGCAAAGCAGATAATAAAAAAGCAAAACAAAAATTTGAAGATCATTACAACTCTTCATGGAACAGATATTACTTTGGTTGGATTAGAGCCATCATTTCTTCCCTTAGTTAAATTCAGCATTGAAGAAAGTGATGGTGTTACTGCCGTTTCCCGTTTTTTGAAAGAACAGTCAATTACTAATTATAACATTGATTATGAAATTGAAGTCATTTATAATTTTATTGATACAAAGCTATATAACATTCAACCCAACGAGCTGATGAGAAAAAACATTGCCCCAAATGGTGAAAAGATATTGATACATACTTCAAATTTTAGGATAGTGAAAAGAGTAACGGACACAATTAGAATTTTGGAGCTTGTTAAAAAAGAAATACCTGCAAAGCTTGTTTTAGTTGGTGATGGACCTGACCGCTCAGAATGTGAGAGATTAACTCGAGAACTTAATCTTCAGGATGATGTAACATTTTTAGGCAAACAGGATGGGCTAGAACAAATATTGAATTGTGCAGATATGTTTCTTATGCCTTCGCAGTCTGAGAGTTTCGGACTATCCGCTCTAGAAGCAATGGCTTGCGGATTACCCGTCGTTAGTTCAAGTGTTGGAGGACTACCTGAATTAATTCGACACAATGAAACCGGTTATATTGCTGAGTTCGGTGATATAAAAAGAATGGCCCGCTACACAATTGATCTTTTACAGAATGATAAGAAATATAAAATATTCTCCCAAAATGCTAGAAAACGATCTGTTGAAAATTTTGACACTGATTTAATTATTCCGAAATACGAAAAATATTATGAAAGAATTTTGGAAGGATAAAAACAGAATAAGATTATTAAGACTATATCTAGTATGCTAAAAAATAAAATCTTTCTCAATTTCTTTGAATGGAATTCCTTTTAAATCTTTCTCGGATACTATAGGATTCTGATTTTGCCAGTTAATTCCAATGTCATTATCATTATAAATAATTGTCCGTTCACTTTCTTGATTATACAAAGATGTACATTTATAAGTAAAGATTGTATCATCAGCTAATACTTCAAATCCATGAGCAAAACCAGGAGGTATCCAGATTTGATTTTTCTCTTTATCTGATAGTTCAATTTTAAAATATTTGCCAAAAGTTGGTGAACCAAACCTTATATCGATAACTACATCTAATACACTCCCTTTCAATACGAAACATAGTTTACCTTGAGCAAATTCCCCTACTTGGTAATGTAATCCTCTTATCGTTCCTTTACTGGACTTAGAAACATTATCTTGAACAAATTCGTGTTTAATTCCAGCCTGCTCATACTTTTGTTGACTGAATGATTCATAAAAAAATCCCCTTGAATCCTCAAACACTCTCGGTTTAAGTATTATTATTCCTTCAATAGATGTTTTTTCAGCTTTCAAATTCAATATTCCCAATAGTTTTTTTTTATTAAAGTAATTTAAGAATTTTTATTTCATCATATTTATAAATTAAATTACATATTTAAGATTATTTTATTATTTTATAAATATAAAAGTACTTGCTAATTTAAATTATTAAAATTATTTTTGAGTGTAAAATAAACAGAGGATAATAATGAAAATACAAAAGAAAAATAGCAATTATTCAAATGCAGAGTTAATGGCTCAACTAACTTGCGAATTGGCAAGAACATGTTCTAGTAAAGAGAATTTTTTTGCTGCAAAATATGATTTAACACCAGCTGAATTTAGATGCTTGAGACTCTTCAAACAAAGCCCAACTATTCCCATTAAACAGATTGCTATCCAAATGAACCTAACTCCAGGAAGAATTACTCACATTCTTACTTCTCTTGAAGCCAAAAAGTATATTGAAAGAAAAGTTGACCAAAAAGATAAACGTAATGTGATTGTTCATTTAACCGAAAGCAGCAAACCATTTCTTAAAATAGTCAATGATAATCACATAAAGCTTCATGAAGATATATTGGCAAAATTACCTGAGGATAAAAGAGAATTTATTTTAGACTCAATGCAGGATATGATAAAAGCACTAAAAACGTGGACAGATAATTCAAAAAGAAGGTAGTCTTTATTAAGGGGATTATGATTCTTTAATCCCCTATTTTTTATTAGTAAATTTTTATTATTAAATATCTTGGACAAGATAACTTATCTCTTAACTTATTTGTAATTATCACAAAATAGACATTATAGCTTTACTTCATTATCAAAGAAATTTTGATCACTTATTTATTTTGATACATTGGAGCTTTAATATGTACTCAGATTTAATTAGACTGAGCAATATAGTTGTCACTTTGTTTTTAGCAGTTATCATAGTTTTATTCTCACCTATTTCATTTCAAGCTCAAGAAGATATTGAAATCTGTTTGGATTGTCACAGCGATAAAGAATTGGTCTCTAAGAAAGATGGGATTGAAATTTCCATGTTTGTTGACCAACATATATATAATGAGTCTGTGCACAGAGATTTTAGTTGTACAGATTGTCATTCAGATGTTGATCCAGATGATTTACCTCACGCAGAGGTCTTAACAAAAGTTAAATGCAATGATTGTCATGACACTGATTCTTTTGAATCTAGCGTGCATGGGAGTGGGAAGGTTTTGTGTAATGAATGTCATGGGAAGCATGATATTCAGTATTCAGATTCTCTTAAATTAATTTTTGATGATAAATGTACTTCATGTCACACTTCTGCATCTGCATATTTTTCAAGCGGTGTTCATGCATCTATTAAAGATAAAAACAATGAAGAAATAAAATGCCAAAGTTGTCATAGCTCTCATATTCATGAATTAAATAGTAAAAATTTTGATGAGAAAACTTTGCATAAGACGTGCGGTGCTTGTCACCAATCTGCAGTTGATAAATTTGAAAACAGCCTACACGGTCTTGCATTATCTCGTGGAAAATATCTAGCTCCAAACTGTATCACTTGTCATAATGCCCATCAAATAAAGGTTTCAAAAGATCAAACTTCAAAAACATACAAAATGAATATCCCGACTCTTTGTGGTAAATGCCATAAAGAAGGAACAAAGATCTCAGAACTTAAAACCATAGACAAGCACAACATCCTCGCTAATTATTCAGAGTCTATTCATAGTGATGGTTTATTTAAGAGAGGCTTGATTGTATCTGCAGTTTGTACAGATTGTCATTTCACTCATGAAATGAAACCTCATGAAGATAGAACTTCATCAATCCACCGAGATAACATTGCTTCTACCTGTACTCAATGTCATGTCGAAATTGAAAGGGTTCATAAAAAAGTTATTAAGGGAGAATTATGGGAAAAAGAATCTCATAAAATTCCAGCTTGTATAGAATGTCACCAACCACATCAAGTAAGACGCGTATATTACGAGCAAGATTTCAATAACAATTATTGTATGAATTGTCACAGTGACAGAAATATTTTTAAGATGGTGAACGGAGAAAAAATCTCTCTATATGTTGACATCAATGAGCATAATAATTCTGCTCATAAAGATAATTCGTGCATTAAATGTCATACTAATGTGAGCACGAGCATCAATCCAATATGTAAAGAAAGCGGTACTGTTGATTGTTCAAGTTGTCATGCTGAGCAAGTAGAAGACTATTCAACAAGTCAGCATGGGAAACTTTATGCTGAAGGTAACAGTAATTCTGCATACTGCACAGACTGCCATGGAACACATAATACACTCACTAAAGAAGAACTCAACTCTCCTACGTTTGTAAGAAATATTCCAGAGTTATGTGCTAAGTGTCACAGTGATGCAGATAAAGTTGGAGGTGCAGCAGCACAAAAAGCACGGGAGGGATTAGCAAATAAATATACAATGAGTATTCACGGTAAGGGATTATTAGAAAGTGGGCTTACAGTTACAGCAACTTGTGCTGATTGTCACACCGCTCATAAAGAATTGCCATCTACTGATCCGCTATCATCCGTACATCCAGATAATATTCCAGCTACATGTTCTAAATGCCATTTAGGTATATATGAAAAATTTAGAAAAAGTGTTCACAGTCCTGAAGTTACAGAAACAGATAAAGAGCAACCCGGATGTGCTGATTGTCATAAGTCTCATTCAATAGAAAGAGTAGATAAAACAGATTTCCGTAAGGGAATTATTGACCAATGCGGTAGATGTCATATGGACGTTACCGATACATATTTTGATACTTTTCATGGTAAAGTTTCTAAATTAGGATCAATCAAGACTGCTCGCTGTTATGACTGTCATGGCTCACATAGTATCCTTCCCACTTATGATCAAGAATCAACATTGAGTAGGAAAAATATTATTGAAACATGCAAAACATGTCATCCTAATTCTAACAGAATGTTTGTTGGATATCTGACACATGCAACTCATCATGATAAGGAGAAATATCCGTATTTGTATTATACTTTTTGGGCTATGACAATTTTGCTTGTAAGTGTTTTTTCATTTTTCGGTATTCATACAATCTTGTGGTTTTTTAGAGCTATGAGTGATAGAGCTGCTGAAAAGAAAAGCAATAAATAGTAATTTTTAGAATTAAAGAACTATTAAAATGAATGATAAATTAACAGAGCACAGTGAAGAAGTATATTATCAACGGTTTGATCCATTTTTAAGATTTCTCCATATAATTGTTATTATAAGTTTTATCTTGTTAGCATTTACTGGAATGATGATTAAGTTTTCAGGTGTTGGAACTTTTCAATCAATTTCAAAATTCTTAGGCGGATATGAAGTTACAGGCTTTATACATCGAATATCCGCTTTTTTTACTTTCTTCTACTTTTCAGCACATATCGGATTCTTGATATATAGGAAAAAACATTACAAACGTGATCTTAAGTATATGCTATCTGGTGAAAACAGTATGGTGCCTTCAAAACGCGATTTAATTGAGTTCTGGCAAACAATGAAATGGTTCTTTAGAGTCGGTCCCCGCCCGGAATATGGCAGATGGACTTATTGGGAAAAATTCGATTACTTTGCCGTTTTTTGGGGAGTTATGATAATAGGATCAAGCGGATTGATTTTATGGTTCCCAGAATTTTTTACAAACCTCGGACTTCCTGGACCAGTAGTTAATATTGCAACAATTATACATAGTGATGAAGCTCTATTAGCTACAGGATTCATCTTTACGATTCACTTTTTTAACACGCATTTTAGACCTGATAAATTTCCAATGGATACTGTCATTTTTACTGGTTGTATCCCTCTTGAAGAATTTAAATTAGATAGACCACGTCAATACAAGTATCTTGTCGAAACTGGACAATTAGAAAAGTATCTTGTCGGCCCGCCATCACCGATATTAGTCAAGGTCTCAAAAATATTTGGATTCGCTGCATTAACATTCGGTTTATTTTTAATTTTGTTAATTATTTACTCAATGATATTTATTTATCGTTAAATTAACACATTAAAAAATAGTTTATTGTAACAAATATTGTTAGGTATTAAAAATGCTTCGAACATTCTATTTAATTTCAATTATCATTTTATTTTTTACAAATTTATACTCCCAAGATTTTGAATGTACTGATTGCCACGATGATATTCATGTAAAGGGTGAACATCAAGATATTTTAGGATGTAACGACTGTCACTCTGACGTTATAGATGAATCGCATTCTGAAAGTGGTGCTCAAAAAGTCCAATGTACTTCTTGTCATGATGACAAATATTTATCAACTGTTAACTCAGATATTCATCATAGACTGAAAAATGTTGTAAAGAATCCACCTTCATGTAATTCATGTCATGGTAATCATCATATTTATAGCCCGTCAAGATTTAAAGACCCTACTAAGCAGCTCTGCAGCACTTGCCACGATGACGAGAAAGTAGTTTTCCCTTCTCAATACCACGTTAAGCAAAAAGAAGGAACTGCCTGCTATGAGTGTCATGAAGAAGAGGAACATAAACCAGTATTAGCCCAATCGGTCCACAGCAACCTTACTTGTGTTGATTGTCATAGTTATATATCAAAAAATATTGAAGCGCATGAGGATGGAGGTCTAACCGCTAACCAAACAGCTAATTGTTATACATGTCATAATGACGTTGCTAAAATCCATGAGGAAAGTATACATGGAATTTCATTAGCTGAAGGAATTGATGATGCAGCCATGTGCTGGGATTGCCACGGTTCCCATGATATTGTTAATACAGATAGTACAAATAGTAAAGTGAATATACATAACATTGGCAGTACATGCGGTTCCTGTCATGATGATCCAAAATTTGAAGAGAAACATCATATGAGTATTGTTTTACCTGGACAGATGTATTCAAACTCTGTACATGGTAAATTGATTAATACTGGTGAGGAAAATGCTGCAAGTTGTGTTTCGTGTCATGGTGATCATGATATTAAAAATAGAGTTCAAGATGGTTCCAAAATATCACCTATAAATATTCCTAACACTTGTGATGAATGCCATAGTGAAATTGTGGCTGAATATAAAAACTCTATACATTGGTTGAGAGTTAAAAAGGGAATTAAAGAAGCACCGGTTTGTAATGATTGTCATAGCGAACACAGTATTGATCAGATAGATGACAAGGATAAAAATGGAGACCTGCTTGAGATGCAAGAGAATACTTGCATAAGATGTCATCAAGATAAAACACTAAATAAGAAATTTGGAAATAAAGGAACTGAAGTTGCTCAATATCTTAATAGTTATCATGGTCTCGCATCATTACGTGGAGGAAATAATGCAGCTTTATGTATCGATTGCCACGGTGTTCATAGCATCTGGTCAAAAAGCAATCCGGCATCAACAGTAAACGAAAGCAATGTAACAGAAACTTGTAGAAAATGTCATAAAGATGCGTCTGAAACTTTTGCGAAAAGTTATTCCCACGAAACTGAGTCACAAGAAGCAAAAAATGTTGAAGACCTTGTCACGACTATCTATTTCTGGTTAATAATTGCAGTAATTGGAGGGATGATCGGGCATAACTTGATAATCTTTGCGTATGAATTAAGAAGAAGAAGAAGAAAAGAAAAGAATGTTATTAGACTTCCTCGATTTACAAAGAACGAAGTTATTCAACATTTTTTCCTTTTATCTTCATTTATAATTTTGGCGATTACTGGTTTTGCTCTTAAATATCCAAACAGTTTCTGGTCTGAAGGATTATTAGAACTTGGAATGACCGAACCCATTAGAGCAAATATTCATAGAGTATCGGCAGTAATTATGGGAGCACTTAGTATTTATCATGTTGTCTATCTATTATTAACTCCAAGAGGAAGAGATGTACTTTTTGAAATGCTACCTAAGTTTGAAGACCTTACGGGTATTGTGGATAACTTAATGTTTTATCTAAGACTTTCAAAAAAACACCCGCATTTCAATCAATATGATTATGCTGAAAAAGCTGAGTATTGGGCGTTGATTTGGGGAACATTTGTGATGGGTGCCACGGGATTTTTCCTTTGGTTCCCAACAATTATTGGCGATTGGGCACCGATTTGGCTTATAAAAGTTTCTGAAATAATACATTTTTATGAGGCAATTTTAGCATCTTTAGCAATTCTTGTCTGGCATTGGTTCTTTGTTATTTTCCATCCAAGTGAATACCCGATGAGCTTTACTTGGATTGATGGACAAATGTCATTAGCAAATTACAGACATCACCATGAAAAATCTTTTAGAAGACTTCTGCTAGAATGGCATGAATATCAACTAAATAATAATGACACTAGCAAATTAGGAAACTATACCAAATTGTTTATTTCAACATTAGAAAAGAATGACTTTGATCCTGGTGAGGTTTTGCAGAATGAATTAAATAATGATCCTGAATTACGAGTTTGGTATGAAAATGAAATTTCGATAACTAAGGATTAGTTCCATAGATTTGATTTAATTACTTAATAATTAGTGAGGTAATTATGTACTCAAGAGTAACAACGTTCAATCTTGATATATCAAAAAGAGAGGAAGCTGCTGACATTTATAATAACAGTATAATACCGGCAGCTAGAAAGCAGGAAGGATTTAGAAGCGCTTGTTTCTTAGTTCATAAAAATGCTGGTAAGTTCGTTTCAATAACAATGTGGGATAGTATGGAATATGCAGTGGCCAATCAAAAAAGCGGATATTTTCAAGCTCAGATTGACAAACTTGCTCACTTACAAGTTGTAATTCCCGAGATTGAAGGTTTCCAGGTTTTAGCACACGAACATAACTTCGATTGATATATCAAACAAAGTTACTGTCTACTTTTAAACAACTGAGCAATAAATGTTCAGTTGTTTATTACTTTTCTATTTCAGTTTATTAATAATTATAACTTTAGTATGATATATAATTTGTTTGAACTTTAATATATTTTACAACCTAACATTATTAGACTAATCAAAGTATGGATCCAAAATCAAATTCTGAAAAAAATTCGTACCGTTTTTCTGATACTATTACACGGTTAACTGCATTATGGGCATTTAGTGAAGCAGCTTTTGGCGGAATACTTCATGCATTAAAAATTCCTTTTACCGGTTTGTTTGTTGGCGGAGCAGCGGTCATATTTATCAGTCTTATTGCTTACCATTCTGAAAAAAGTACTACAATTTTAAGATCAACAATGTTTGTGATATTGATTAAATTTATTGTAACTCCTTACACTCCAATAAATGCATATTTTTCAATATTTGTTGAAGCAATACTTGGAACAATTTTATTCAGTGTAATTAAGCATCATCATATAGCTTCTCTGTTACTTGGGATTAGCTCGCTAACATTTTCAGCTTTTCAGAAGTTACTAGTGATAACAATTCTATTTGGCAATACTTTGTGGGAATCGATTGATATTTTCAGTAATTACATAATTAATATTTTTACTTCGAACACTGTCTCAATTGCAATGAGTTATTTTTTTATAAGCGTTTATGTTCTGATACACGCAGCGGGTGGAGTAATCTTCGGAATCATTGCTAGTAAAATTCCAAATTGGATCGATAATTTTTCAGAAGAAGTTAAATTAGATGATATAATACCTGAAGAAGAACTTAAGCAAAATAGATCAAAACGTAAACGAAGATCTTGGCTACAGAAAAGATCAGGAATATTAATAATAACTATGTCAATAATATTGGTTTTAATTTCTTACTTTAACGATCATTTTGAGACTAATGTAGCTCTAAACTTACTCATTATGTTTATCAGATCAATTATTATCACAGTACTTTGGTTTTTGGTTATCTCCCCTATTGCCACGAAAATCCTTCAGAAATACTTAAATCGAAAAAGATCAAGCTACTCCGAAGAGGTAAATGATATTGTAGAGATGCTTCCATATATGAAAGGAATTGTAATCTATAGTTGGAAAAGATCAAAAGAGTTTTCAGGTATTCAACAGATAAAAATTTTCTTCAGTTATCTTTTTGTGATTATTCTAAAAAATTAAAATGTAGGGAACAACTATAGTTGTTCCCTACAAAAAAAAGAACGTCTACTGACGCTCTTTTTTATAAATACTATATTACTAATTAATTATAACTTCCAGCCAACTCCAATGCTGAATGCAAATACATCCATTTGATGTATATCTGTATAAGCCGGTAAAAGACCTTCTACTGCAGGATGATCAATTGCTCTCTCTGCTCCGAATAAATATTCAAGTCCCGCTTCAATTGATAATTTTTCACCGAAATATCCAAAGCCTGCAGTAGCAACATGATTAGTTGAGGACGGGAATAAAACATTTAATGTTTCATCTGGAGCTGGTGCTGGATCATAATAGTAACCCAATCTAACAGCTATGGATTTTGAAGCCATATACTCTGCTCCAACACGAATTTGAACTGCATCTTCCCATTTTAATCCAAATTCATCTTCACCTTCTGCTGTCATAACTGCATTCCAGTATGTATCATCGTATACAGCAGTTAATTTATCAAGCTCAGACCATTGGCTATATTGTCCATCTAATGTAATTGTCCAACATGAACTTGGTTTATAAGCAACACCACCGGCGATCCACATTGGCCATGATACATCGCGAGAAAAAGCGCTTGTTTCCGGACCCGGCATCATTGTAGGTGGCATGTTTGGAATATTGGGGAACAATTCATTTGTTGCATCACCACTCATTGAAACCTTAGTACTCGTTCTAAATGAAACACCTGCAGAGAATGCTTCAGAAAAATCATATTTAGCACCAATTGTAAATCCAACACCTGTTCCAGTAGAAGATTCACTAAACTGATACTGAACAAAAGGAGTAACTGGCTGCTTCATATCAAACATTGCATAGTAAATGTTTACTGAAACACCGAGTGATAATTTTTTAGTTAATTGATAAGCAACTGCTGGCGAAATTGAAATCACACCAATTTGAGACATTAATTCATTTTCTCCTACTGTGAGACCATAAAAATCCTCGGCACACCATTCAACACCTAGACCTGCTGGAATATAAATACCAATACCGAAAGCCCATTTATCCATTGCAAAATTTGCAAAAAGTCCTGGTGCAGTATGAATTTTACTCTCTGCTGAAGCATCAATACCCATTAAATCATTCTTATAGGCTGCCATTGGCATGATACCGGTGAAGTAACCCATTACCGATGATTCCTGCCCAGCCAATCCTGCTGGATTCCAATAAATAGCTGTACCATCATTTGCCAA
>JBDLIN010000062.1:0-17149 GCA_039714835.1 Bacteroidota bacterium
TACAAATGGTAAAAACAGAGTTCCTAATCCCCATAAGAGTGAAGTCTTAAATGCTTGGATTATTATCATAATATCTGCAACTATTGCTATTGCGATACCCATTACAAATAATGCTCCTCCAATTAACTCCATTTAACCTCCACTTCTTTTTATTGATGCTCTCTTAATCTCTCAAAAATATGTTAAAACCAATTTAAAAACAAAAAACCCCTCCGAAATTCGAAGGGGTTTTAGTACAAAAATTTATAAAAGATTAAACAGCTTCTTGAATACAAACGAATTTTCTGTTTCCTCTTTTTCTTTCAAATTTTACATATCCATCAACTAATGCAAAAAGACTATCGTCACCAGCTCTCTTAACATTATTACCAGGATGAACTTGTGTGCCTCTTTGTCTGACAATAATTGAACCAGCAGAAACCAATTCTCCACCATATCTTTTCACACCTAAATATTGCGGATTACTATCACGTCCGTTCCTTGATGAACCTTGTCCTTTTTTATGTGCCATTATTTACTCTCCTCAACTTTTTTCTCTTCTACCTTTTTAGTCTTTGCTTTAACTTCTGCTTTTGTAGTTTTCTTTTCAGCAGCAACTTTTTTCTCTTTAGTAGAATCTTCAGCCTTTGCAGCAGCTTTCTTAACAGCAGGTTTTGAAATTTTTGTAACTTCAATTCTAGTTAATTGCTGTCTATGACCATTTTTAACTTTGTAGCTTTTTCTTCTTTTCTTTTTAAAAACTAAAACTTTATCATCTTTTACATGCTCTAAAACTTTTGCAGTAACTTTAATGCCCTTTACAGTAGGAGAACCAATTTTAGTAGTCTTACCATCATTAAACATTAAAACTGAATTAAAAGTTACTTTTGCATCAACTTCGTCACCTAATCTTGGCACATAATATTTCGTATTTTCCTCAACGTTGAACTGTTGTCCAGCGATATCAACAACTGCAAACATCTATTCCTCCAAATCTTAAAATTTTCGAGCACTAAATATAGCTATATCAATAGATTATGTCAATTTTATAATTACTTGAAATCTCTGAAATATTCAAATTGTTATTCTAGCACGTTTCTAGCTGGAATCTATATCATAATCAATAAGATTCCGGCCTGCCCGCCGCAGGCAGGAATGACAGATGGTTGCAAATATTTTTCAGTAGTTTCTGTAGATCTTAGTAATATAAGAAATGAAAAAGGTTGTTTTGGATAAATTCAGCAATATCTTTTTCGTCATTAAAAAACTATTTCCTTTCCTGATGCTGCGGATTTATAAAATCCTTCTAAAAGTTTCATTGTAGCAATAGTATCTTCAATCGATGAAATTACTTCGGTGTTAGATTTAACTGAACCTATAAAATGTTTTAGTTCATTTTCATATGATCGCTTATAAAGGTTTTTCAGATTACTTGTTTTGGCAGGAGTATAATCTAACTGTGATGATTTAATTCTTTTATACGCTCTAAGTGGGTTCAAATGAGCAGTTCCCCCTTTTCCGTAGGTTGATAAAGCAAACTTATCAGTTTCAGAATGAAATGACCAACTCACCTCAAAGTTAATGAGCGCAGAATTTTTAAAACGAATTAATGCAATTGCAGAATCTTCAACAGTTTGTGTTTCATGGAAATAAGTTTGAACAGTAACTGATTTTGGTTTTGGATTATTCAGAAGCCAAAGACTCAAATCCAATAATCCAATTCCCAGATCAATCATTACTCCGCCACCAGCAGAACTTTTTTTCAAGAACCATTTTTCAGCACTACTTCTCTTCCTAGTCCAACCGCTTCTAACATAAAATATATCGCCAAGTTCACCGCTATTGATAAGACTTTTAAGAAGCATTGCATCTGGTCTAAATCTGGGATTCATCCCTACCATAGCAATTTTTTTATTTTTCTTTGCTGCTTTATTGATCTTTTCAGCTTCTTCATAATTTTTAGCACCCGGCTTTTCAATTAAAATATTTTTACCAGCATTTAAACAATCAATCGCAATTTTTTCATGAGTATTTGTTGGAGTAGCAATTATAACGGCATCAAGTTCATCCATTTCTAACATTTTGCTATAATCAGAATAGACATTTTTAACATTGAACTTACTTGAAACAATTTTCCCTCTATTTTTATTACTTTCCGAAGCGGCGAATAAATCAACATTATTCATTTTTGAAAGAATTGGAAGATGAACAAGCTGTGCGATTCCACCAAGACCGATGATCCCTACTTTTGTCTTATTCATTATGCAACTACCTCATTTTGTGAATTTGATTCTTCGAAAAACTTTTTAACGTACTTAGTTATGCCATCCGCATCAATTCCTAACATAGCATGCAATTCAGCTTGAGTCCCATGATCAATAAATTCATCTGGCAGCCCTAATTTTCTAATCTCTGATTTATAGCTTTTTTCAGTAAAATATTCTGTGACTGCAGAACCAAAACCACCAGGTATAGAGTTTTCTTCAATGGTTACTATTTTATCAAATTTCTTTGCTATCTTATCCAAAAGTTCTGTATCCATTGGTTTAATAAATCTCATATTTACAACTTGAGCACTAATACCAATCTCTTTCAATTTTTCAGCTGCTGCAATAGAGTACTGAACCATGTTACCAACAGCAAGTATTGCAATATCATTACCTTCTTGAATAATTTCAGCTTTACCAATTGGATAAGATTCAAAATCCTCACTAAACTCTTTTCCGCTCGCTGAACCACGAGGATAGCGAATTGCAAGTGGTCCATCTTTATATTCCACAGCAGTATAAAGCATATTTCTTAATTCCACTTCATCTTTTGGAGCCATGATTACAATATTTGGAATTATTCTCAGATAAGAAAGATCGAAAGAACCATGATGAGTCGGTCCATCAGCACCGACAAGTCCAGCTCTATCCAACGCAAATACAACATGAAGTTTCTGTAAACTTACATCATGAATTATCTGATCAAATCCACGTTGTAAAAAAGTTGAATATATTGCAACTACAGGAATAATACCTTGTGTTGCAAGTCCAGCTGCAAATGTTACTGCATGTTCTTCAGCTATACCAGCATCATAATATCTATCAGGCAACTCTGATTGCAGATATTTCAGACCGGTTCCATCCGGCATGGCAGCCGTAATACCAACAACTTTTTCATTTTGCTTAGCTATTTGAAGAAGTGCTTTACCAAATATTTCCGTATAAGATGGAAGATTCCCCTTCTTTTTAACTATCTGCCCAGTTACTTTATCAAACGGTGTTACACCATGAAATTTTGGAGCATCTTCTTCTGCTGGTTTATAACCTTTCCCCTTTTCAGTAATTGCGTGAACTAGAATTGGCCCATTCATTGGCTTTATGTGTTCAAATAGTTCTACCAACTTTTTAATATTGTGCCCCTTTACTGGACCAAAGTACCTAAATCCCAGAGCTTCAAATAGCATCCCGGGTGTAACGATAGATTTTATCCCACTTTCTAATCTTGCAGCTACTGTTCTAAGTCTATCCCCAAAATTGTCGAGTTTTCCTGTCAGATCCCAAATTGCTCCTTTAAATCTATTGTACTCTGGGTGAGAGATCACCTCAGTGAAATAATTAGATATCTGCCACACATTTGGAGCAATTGACATATTATTATCATTAAGAATAACTATCAAATCACTTTTTAAAACTCCGGAATTATTCATAGCCTCATACGCCATTCCTCCGGTCATTGCGCCGTCACCTATAATTGCAATAACTTTTCTATCGATACCTGCTTGTTTGGCTCCTTCTGCAATTCCTAATGCAGCTGAAATGGATGTTGAAGCATGCCCTGCACCAAAAGCATCATATTCGCTTTCTGAGCGTTTAAGGAATCCGCTCAAACCATTCAACTGACGAATCGAAAACAACTGATCTCTTCTGCCAGTAATGATCTTGTGAGGATAAGCCTGATGTCCAGTATCCCATACAATAATATCCTCCGGTGTATTAAATACTTTGTGAAGAGCAACTGTAAGTTCTACAGTGCCTAAACCTCCGCCAAAATGGCCCCCAACTTGGGATACTACATCAACCATGTATTCACGAATTTCAGAGCAAAGTTTTTTCAACTGCTTGGTATCAAACTCCCTTATATCTTTGGGAGATTCTACATTAAATAACAATTCATATTTTGTATTATCGATCATATTACTTCAACTTCTCGCAACTTTTATTATTCAATATTATTTTCTAAATCTTTTTTTAATTCTTTTATTTTTACTTCTGCTTGATCTAATGTTGTATAACATTTCTTTGCAAGCTTTACACCTTCTTCATATAATTTTATTGATTCTTCTAAACCAGTATTTTCGTCTTCTAATAGTTCTGATATTTCTTTTAGTCTATGAAGTGAATCTTCGAATGATATTTTTTTTGTGCTCATTAGTTAATTTTTATTTCGTTATCAAAAAATTTCAGTTTTGTTTTCTTTTTAGCATCAAAGTCTTTTGCTCTCAGAATAAAAGATTCATCCTGTTTTACTAAAGCAAATCCCTTTTTTAATATTTTTTCAACATTATGTGACTCAAGTAAATTCATGTTTTTCTCAAGATCATTCTTGAATTTATCAATAAGTTGATCAGTTCCATTCTGCATTCTGTAGATCAGATTATCGAGCATTTGTGATTTATTTCTGATAACAGAATCGTATGCTCTAAATCCATATGAAGTGAGAATACTTTCTATATCTTCTTTGTGATAATCTATCACTGAAAAAATATTATTTGTTGAAGTATAGGAAAAATCACTAATAAAACCAAAGATTTCAGCTTGATCAGGAGTGGCTAATTCCATTGCGGCAGTAGGAGTAGGGGCACGAAGATCGGCCACAAAGTCTGCAATTGTGAAATCAATTTCATGTCCTACACCACTGATTACCGGAGTTCTACATTCAAATAGAGAAAGGGCAACTATTTCTTCATTAAACGCCCAAAGATCTTCTAATGATCCTCCTCCCCGTCCAATGATAATTAAATCAATGTCCTTTTGAGAATCAAGCAGTTTAATGTTTTGTGCAATTTCTTCAGCAGCACCTTCACCCTGAACACGGCTTGAAGCAACAATTAATTCTACAAGAGGATACCGACGTGACGCAACACTAACCATATCTCTATATGCCGCCGAATCAATAGCTGTCACAATTCCAATTTTAGTTGGGAATTTTGGGATCGGTTGTTTTAATTCTTCATCAAACAAACCTTCATCTGATAATTTCCTTTTAAGTTTTTCAAAGGCTGCTTGCAGTTCTCCCTCTCCAGCCACTTTCATTGATTTTACATCAATCTGGTAATTACCTCGTGGCGGATAAACCGTTATACTACCATTAACAATGACCTTCATTCCATCTTGCGGCGTAAAAAACACTTTACTGTTAAATCCTCTCCACATTGTACAGCTAATTTGTGCATTCGCATCTTTAAGTGTAAAATACCAATGCCCAGAAAAATGAGCTTTGAAATTTGAAATTTCTCCAACTATTTTTAAACCTGAAAATGACCTCTCGAGAGTTTTCTTAACAGAATCTGTTATTTCACTTACAGTTAAAACTGTTTCATCAAATTGATTAAAAAGGTCCATTAAGTTTTATCCCTTTTCTCTTTCCTGAAAATTAAACAATATTGATGATGCCGATTTCCAACCCAGGCGTTGTTAACTCCAAGTGCTATTAGTGGTTTATCATCTTGCAGCCAAATCTTTTCATCTTTTAATATCCAGCTTTTCGCCTTGCGGTTTGTCAATGATTTGGCTGTATCAAAAGCTAAGGGAAACAGTTCCCCTTTATAATAGACATTGTTAGTTATGATAACCAGGTAAGCTCCTTCTTTCATAACGTCATAGATATTATCAAATATCTCAGCTTGTTGTTCAATAAATTCTTCATACTTTTTTACATTGCCCAAATCATCTTTTCTATTTGAATATTGAGTATCTAAACCGTTTTCTTTTCTTTCTTTCTGTCGTAGTGAATTCCTCTCAAGTTGGTTCCAATATGGAGGAGATGTAATCGCAAAATCAAATTCCCTTTCTGCTGTACCATTCTTACTTAACAATTTATTAAGTTCTAATGAAGAGCCAAGCAGAGGTAACAAATTGGATTTATATTCCCCGTTATTTACACGATTTTTTGAAATGTTATAATACTTTTTGTTGATTTCAACTCCAACGCAATTTCTATTTATATTCCCTGCTGCAATTAATGTGCTTCCTGTTCCTAGAAATGGATCGATCACCCATGCATTATCTTTTGTGAAAAATTTAATAAATTCTTCTACCAAAGTTTCGGGATATTTGGCGGGATGAAGTATTTCATTATCTTTTCTTCGGGGAGGGCGATGAATAAACCAAGACTTTGTGAACTTTATCCATTCTTTGCCAGTAAGATCATTCAGTTTATTTTTCAAACTCAGTCTTCCGCGTTCCCCTAGATCAATATATTTTTTATTTGATGATTTCAATTTTAATTTCTCACTTACTTAAATTCTTTTTCATAACGCCAAAAAACTCGGTCTACCTTAGAGTTTATATAGTGCATATAAAACGGGATATGTGCTACCCATGGAATGATTGCTTTTTTTAATCCGCTTTCTTTCATATCATTCAAACAGCGTTTAAGTAGAATACCACCAACTCCTTTCCCTCGAGCAGCTTCTGTTGTTCCCACTGGACCATACCATGGAAGTCCCGGATTGTTAGAACTATGAGCAGAAAATGCTATGATCTCACCATCCAATTTAGCAAGATGCAATGATACTGGAGTCTTCCTCAGCGCATTCTCCATTTCGTATTTCCATGCAGCAAAATTCTTATCAGCCCAATTCATAAGATCATCATAGTCGATCTTTTCAGCTCTTCTGATCTCTATATTCTTAGCTAAGTTACTTTCTTCATTTATCGTATCAAAATTTTGATTTTCAAGATCACAGATTAGATTAGCAGCATCACCAATTTTTATATATCCAAGCCTTTCAAAGAAAGCAACTGCTTCAGTGTAAAAAGGATCAATACCTGGCATGTAATAATTTGGCCATGATTCGACCAATCGGATTTTATCAATACCTTTTTGAGTAATCCCTTTTTCAATTCTTGAATAAATATCTTTTGCAATCCCTTCTCTTCTATGATTAGGATGAACACACATAAATTTGATGTAGCCCATATTCTCATTATCTCGATGACGAATAACCCCCATTCCGAAACCGATAAGCATTTCATCTTTGTAAGCTGCCAAACAAAGTTCTGGATTTTCGATCATATCATCGATAACATTTTCAATCAGCAACTCTTTTGAAAATTTATCCCTCGGCATTGAGATATTAAATAGATCTAATAATTCTGTCAGCTGTCCTTCTTCGAATTGTCTAATTATCATTTTGATTATGTCTATAAATATTTTAAAGTCTCAAGTGTCATTCCCGCATGCTTTTAGCGGGAATCTCAATTTTGAAAGATTCCGGCTTAAAAATTGCCGGAATGACAGTTTTTATAAATCATTGTCTTTGTTAAATACATTACCCATCAGTATCTTATAAAATTCTTATAAATTAAATGAAATTGTACTTGTAAATAAACCAATTGATACTTCATGAAAATCTTCGAAACTGCTTCCTGGTTTAAAGTTGTATCTATATCTCAGATAAAAAGTAAAAGCATCATAAAACTCAAATAGACCGAATGAAACTTCTGGACTAATTCCATTAAATCCTTTGAAGTTTGTTGCAAAATTTAATCCGGGTGAAATATATTTGATGAAACCGGTTTGAAATATCCGCTTATATCCAAACCTTAAATAATTTCGATTTTCTGCTTTGAAAATATAAGAATATTCCAAGGAAATATAGCCCTTTGGATAATTATATCCGCGTCCGTAAAAAGAAATGATCGGGAATTCCTTTGTTAAAGAGAAATAATTATTACCATTCGAATTAATATACACCGGAGAAGGTATTAAGAAAAACGTGCCTCCAAGACATACATTCATCAATCCACTTTGATCTTTCATTTTCAATTCATATTCTGCCGGAAGATAAAGATCATATAGTTCGCTCCCTTTTGTCTTACCATATTGATCTGAGATAACAACTCTATACGACATAACAGTTGTATCAGCTTCAAGTGAATCAAGAGACATTATAAATTTGTGTTCGTCAGTTCGATTATCTGAAACTGTAAATTTTAATCCATTCTCGAATTGAATTAACGAAGTAACACTATCACTTGTAAAAAATGTGATTTTAATCTTATGCGGCTCTTCCGGAGTTACATATGAATCGATTATAAAAATCTCGACATTAGATACTTTGGGTTTTTCATTCTGTGAAAGGATAAGATTTGAAACGAGAAAAAATATTATTAAAAGATAGCTTTTATGCATGGACACAATTTAAATTTAATTATTCAAACTTAGGTTTTTTTGATTAAATTTGTTGGAATTATAAAACATTAGCCACGAATCTCACAAATTTGCACGAATATAATACTTTCACATAGTTATCATTTCTTAAAATTATTATCTTTGCTTAAATAAGAATTCCTAATCAAATGATTACAAACAATAAGAAACTAAACGACCATTTAAGGGAAAAACTAAAATCTGTTCCGGCTTTACCTGGTATCTATCAATTTAAAGATAAAAACGGGAAGGTAATCTATGTGGGGAAAGGTAAAAACTTAAGGAATCGTGTTCGTTCTTATTTTCACTCAAATGTTGATTCCCCCAAAACATTAGCATTGGTAAAAAGAGTTCGTGATTTTCAGCTGATTGTAACAGATAGTGAAGTAGAAGCATTAGTACTTGAAAATAATTTAGTAAAAGAATTAAAACCCCGCTATAATATTAACCTTAAAGATGATAAGACATTTCCATACATCAGAGTGACAAATGAACCTTTTCCACAGATTTTTTATACTCGGCAGGTTGTCCGAGATGGATCGAAATATTTTGGCCCATATACAAATGTTAAAAGTATGAAACACTCCCTTCGGATGATAAATCAAACATTCAGAATTCGAAGCTGTAAATATTATATCGACCAAGATTCGATTGATAAAAAAAAGGTAAAACTTTGTCTCGATTATCATATAAAAAAGTGTGACGGAATGTGCGAAGGACTCATTACCGAAAATGATTATAACAAAATGGTCAATCGTGTAATTCAAGTTCTTAAAGGAAAAACCGATGAAATTATTTCTGAATTAAAAATGGAGATGCGTACTTACTCTGAAAATATGGAGTTTGAGAAAGCAGCACAGATCCGTGATATGACTGATAAACTTCAAGTCTATGCTTCGAAACAGAAAATGATTTCAACTGATTTTGGAGATAGAGATATCATCAGTGCTGCACTTGAAGGAAAAGATGTCGCTTGTACAATTCTTAATATCCGCAATGGAAGACTAATAGGTGAAAAGAGACTCAAATTTTCTGCTGAACCAGATGATAAGTTGAACGATGTGTATTCGGCAATTATCCGCTTTTACTATAA
This sequence comes from Bacteroidota bacterium, assembly GCA_039714835.1. Taxonomy (GTDB): domain Bacteria; phylum Bacteroidota; class Ignavibacteria; order Ignavibacteriales; family Melioribacteraceae; genus SZUA-22. Next base: position 9,494 of record JBDLIN010000062.1, read on the forward strand.
CGAATATGTTGAAATTCCAAAAGAGATCGTCCTTGAGATCATCCCTTCAGAAAAAGATACACTATTGGAATGGCTTAACTCAAAAGCTGATAGAAAAGTGAAGTTCGTTGTCCCTAAAATTAAAAGTGATGCAAAATCAATCTTAAATATGTGCAAGCAGAATGCTATTCTCCAATTGAAAGAAATTCAGCTTCAGAAGATGAAGAAGGAAGGAAATCTTCCTTATGTTCTTTCTGCGCTAAAGCGGGACTTAAGGTTGAACATCTTGCCTCGAAAAATTGAATGTTTTGATATTTCGCACATACAAGGTTCTGACACAGTTGCGAGTTTAGTTGTATTTGTCGATGGCAAACCAAAAAAAAGTCTTTACAGAAAATTTATTATCAAAAGTGTTGAGGGAGTTGATGATTTTGCCAGTATGCGTGAAGTCGTTGAGCGAAGGTATTCTAAACTGAAAGAAGCAAATGACCTTCTCCCCGATTTGATAATGGTGGATGGAGGTAAAGGTCAGCTTTCAAGTGCTGTGGAAATATTAACTGCACTTGGATTTACTAACTATAATATTATTGGACTGGCAAAAAGATTGGAGGAAATATTTTTCCCGGGTAATCCAGAGGCGCAGACAATACCTAAAACATCATCGAGCTTGAAACTACTTCAGCAACTGAGAGATGAAGCACATCGATTTGCAATCACTTTTCATAGAGAACGTAGAAGTAAACGAACAATTAAAACAGAGTTAACGGATATCAAAGGAATTGGTCCAAAAGTAGCTGAAAAGCTACTAACTCATTTTAAAAGTGTGGATGAGATAAAAAATAAGGCTGAGGAAGATATTGCAAAAGTGGTTGGGAAGGCGAAGGCGAAGGTGATTGTTGAATATTATATTGAACAAAAAAAATAGTCTCATACAGCAATAGCACGCGGATAACACGGATTAAACAGATTTTCACGGATTAGTTTAATCAACAAATGTTTCTTTAATTACTGATTTTAATTTATTTAATTCTGATACTGATAGATTACCGAGGCTTTTAACAATTCTTCCTTTATCAATTGTTCTAATTTGATCAACAGCTACCCAACCAACTTTGTTTTTATGCTTTACTTTAACTCTTGTGGGATAATTTTTAGATTTGGTAGTCATAGGAGCAATAACAACTATCTTCAAATTATCATTCATTTCATTAGGAGAAATTATAACACAAGGTCTAGTTTTCTTAATTTCACTCCCGATCGTAGGATCAAGATTTACAAGAACTATTTGATATTGTTTTAATTCCATTCTTCTAAATCTTCATCTTCAAATACATCATCGATTAGTAATTCATCATCACCAGATGCGTGCATTTGTTTAAATGCTTCATCCCATCCTTGCCTTGGCTGGTTAATTGGTTTTAGAATAATCTGTTTTTTTTCTAATACCAGTTCAACCTTATCTTTTATCCCATATTCATCTAGTAATGATTTACTAAGTCTAAATCCTTTTGAATTCCCTATTTTAATTATTGATACTTGCATAATATATTTCCCATTGTGTATATACAAAGTTATTACATATTCATGTAAAGAGCAACTATTTTTTCTAAAACATAACAGCTTTAAGAATAATCTCCAGTTTGAAGCTGCTTCAGCATTTAAGGGATGAGTCACACAGGTTTGCAATCACTTTTCATCGAGAGAGAAGGAGTAAACGAACTTTTAAAACAGAGTTGACAGATATTAAAGGAACTGGTCCAAAGGTAGCTGAAAAACTGTTAACTAATTTTAAAAGTGTTAATGAAATTAAAAAGCAATCTAAGGAAGAGATTGCGAAAGTCATTGGACAAGCGAAGGCAAAGTTGGTTTTTGAGTATTATAAATAAAATTTCGAAAGTTGAAACCTCCAAGGTTTGAGCTGATGCTTTTGGTTAAAAACCTTGGAGGTTTTGTGACCTACTTTAAAAGTGTTTATGAAATCAAAAACAATCCGAAGATGAGATTGCAAAAGTAGTTGGTCAAGTTAAAGCGAAGTTTGTTGTCGAGTATTTTAATGAAGCTAAGAATAGCTAAATTTCACATTCCTTAGCCAGAATGTATTTATTCTGCCTTTTTCCCAAACATGAATAGAAATCCAATTAGTGTCACAAAGATCGCTGCAATTGAATAAAAAGGACTTAATCCATAATAAGCACTTGGTAGATATCCAAGACCCACACTTAAAACTCCAACAAGAAGTGCATAAGGAAGCTGCGTTCTAACATGATCGATGTGATTACACTTTGAAGCAAGTGAACTCAATATTGTTGTATCTGCAATTGGAGAGCAGTGATCGCCAAAGACAGAACCTGCAAGTACCGAGCTGATTACTCCATACATAATTATTTGCAGATCATCTGGAAGCAGTCCAAAATCAGTCCCTACTTTATATGTAAGAGGTATCACTATCGGCATTACTATTGCCATTGTTCCCCAGCTTGTTCCAGTTGAAAAACCAATAACGGCACAAATAATAAATATGATTGATGGTAATAATTTCGGATCTATTGAATCACTCAATAAGGAGATCACGTAATCTGCTGTTTTAAGATCACTTGTTATTTTACTAATTGCCCAAGCAAAAACCAAGATCAATACAGCAGCAAACATCGACTTAATTCCCTTTTCCCACGCTGCTATTGATTCATGTAATGGAATAATCTTTTGATAGACTGACATAATTATTGCAACAACAGCTGCAGTGAAACTAGACCAAAGCAGCGAAGAATAAGCATCAGAATAATTAATAATATTCTGAATTGAATAATCAGTGATGTTTTGAGAATCTATACTCTGTATCCCAGTATAAACCAATCCGATAATGGTTCCAATAAGAATAATTAAAATTGGTACAGCTCCGTTATACCACTTAGCATTTTCATTCTCAAATAACTCGTCTGACTTGTCATTAATTGGCTCTGTTTCGATAGAATCATTAGCTACTTTCCCGAATTTTCTTGCACGCCTTTCGGCATAAAGCATCGGACCAAAATCTCTCTGCATATAAGAAGTTAAGAATACAAAAAATATCGCTGCAATTGGATAAAAACTGTACGGGATTGAACTAATGAACATATCATAAGCATTCTGATCTGAACCGATTATTTTAAGTCCTTCATCAATTAAACCTACTTCATAACCAATCCATGTACTTATTATAAATATGCTTGCGACAGGTGCAGCAGTTGAATCAACAATATATGCTAATTTTTCTCTCGATATTTTTAATCGATCAGTTATTGGTCTCATCATATTCCCGATGATCAATGAATTTGCATAGTCATCGAAAAATATAACAACTCCCATTAACCAGCTTGCTATCATCCCATTTCTAGCGTTATTAGCCAATTTTGTAATTTCTTTAGCAAGTCCGGCGGTCCCTCCATTTTTTGAAATTATCCCAACCACACCCCCAATCAATAAAGTAAAAACTATAATGAACATGTGGTCCCTATCAATAAGAACATCCATCATCAGAGTATCTGCAAATCTCAGAAATGCAACTAATGGATTAAAGTTGTAGTAGATCAATACTCCAGAAAAAATACCAATTGAAAGCGAGACTATAACCTGTCTTAAAATCAAAGCTAGGAGAATTGCTAGTAGAGGAGGTACTATTGAAAACCAACCTGGAATAACTTTCAAATCTTTTGACTTCACTGAAATGTCGTTACAACGCACCTTATAAGTATCTGATTCTTCAATACTGATATTTGCATTAACTTCACCATCATAAACTTCCAAATTATGGATATATGATTGATCTTCACTTTTAAAGACGATTTCAACTGATTTTATACTATCTGGAATTTCTGTAATGCTCAGATCGAAAGGGACACTGCTTAATACAAATTTAGGTAATTCAATTGTTTGGGAATATGAAGTCTTGAATCCAAATAATACTGCAAGTATTAGAAATGTACGTTTAAGCAAAATAAGTTCTTATTTGTGATTAGATATAAATACTGACATTAATATATTGTTTAAAGTTACAAGTTAAAAGCTTGTCCGCCTATGGTGGATTAAAAGTTCATCCTAAAAAGCGGAGCCTTCTTAGTACCTTAGGATTACATGTTGCAAAGTAATAATTACAAGTTTAGAGTTCATGATTTATCGATTATAGCCGCGAAATCGTTTTAATCGTCAAAAATACAGCATTAAGATGCAAAAAAAATGCCAAGCTAACTAACTACACAAATTGAATACTGACCGCTGCTTCCTCTCGGACCTGACGGAGTTGGGTACCAACCTGTTAGTTAGCGCTTGGCAAAATCATTAAATTTTGGAGTGAAAATATAAATAAAATTTATAGTCTATCCAACGAAGAGATGTTTTACTTTTTCATATTCATTCTGCCAGTTAAGAACCGAAGAAGCATGTTTACAATTTTGCTTGTAATCAAATAAAAGATCCCGATTTAATATCAAAGTTCTTAGTCTTTCGGTCAATTCTCCTACTTCTTCAATATCAATAACCTCACCTACTTGATAATCTTCTACTATTTTTTTCATTTGAGGTAAATTGCTGCAAAGTACCGGAATTTCAGCCATAATATATTCAAATAATTTATTTGGAAGTGCATAGTAGTAACTTTTACTTATGTTCTCAATCAGTGCAAGTCCAATATCAGCAGCAGATGTATAATTTATTAATTCAGCTTGATCAATTGTACCCAGGAAATGAACACGATTTGTAATTGTTAATTTCTGAGCTAATTTTTCATAATTATTTTGAAAAGGACCAGAACCAAGAACTACAAGATGAAAATTATCAATCTTAGCTAAAGTCTCAAGAATTGGCTGAAATCCTCTTCCTTCAAGGATTACACCCTGATAAAGTAAAATCAGATCATTTTCAGGTATGCCTAATTTTTCTCGTAAGTTAATTTCCTTTGTTGGTTTTTGTTCAAGAGGTAGATTCCTTATCACAACAGTGTTTGGAATTCCATAATACTCTTCCAAAAATTCAGCATCGCCTTCACCTGTAACAAATACTTTGTCTGTCTTTTTAATAAAAAATTTCTCAATAACGCGGATAGCAGCTTGAAGTTGTTTCCTATTTCTCAATCCTCCTAAAAATGCATAAAATTCACGACTGTTATAATATAGTTTTGCTTTTTTTAGTTTTGCAATAAATGCAACTACTGGAAGTGAATAGATATCCTCAGCAATATAGATTGATGAATTTGTTTTAAGTAATTCTTTAATAAGGATTTGTAAAAATTTTAGATAATACTTAATTGAACTTCTACTTTTATCAAGTTTAAAAATAGAAGTCTCTCCGATTTTGGTTTGAAAATTTGGAGTTGTCCAATCAAACGAAATAACTTTGACATCAATGTTATCTTGTGTAAGTGATTTAGTTAGATTTGTAACACGAGTATCATGATTTGCATTTCCCAGATAAGCAATTGTAACTGAATTTTTTCTCTGCGACACTGTGCCTCTGCGGTTTATTTTTTATTACAACTTGATACTTAATGTATTCCGCATAACGGTTTTTGCATCAAATTTTTCTTTAAAATCTATCAATCCTAAACTTGGAGTCATTGGATTTTCTGCTTTAGTATCTTGTGAAACACCAATATCAACATAACTATAACCATTTTCAGTTGAGTATTTAACTACTTCGTACATTATTCGATGGATTGGTTTTAAGTATTCATATTCATAATCGAGCATATTGTAAAAACATAAAGCACATGTTTTATTCACGAAAAACATAAGTGATCCGGCTATAGGTATGTCTTTATAATAAACCATGAATAATTTAATATTATCTGGCAGTAGTTTTTCCAACCTCATCAATTCTTCTAATGAGTGTGTCGGTTTTACATCATGACGTGCCTTATTGTTCAACAGTATCGGATAGAATTGATCATAACGATTGTTTATTTCAACCTTAATGTCAGAATTCCGAAATGTTTTACGTATGTTCCGGCGTATGGTTGGTTGAAAGCGGGAGATAATATCTGTATCATCATCTAACTTTATGGCACTCGAGATATAGTGAAGTGAATAGTTAAATCCCAACCAAAGCATAGCAAAATCAAGATTCTGATTAGGTTTATCCTCATAGACAACCGGTGCAGCGGTAAGTTCAAATTCTGTAATTCCGTTTGCTTTTGCATACTCAAGAAGAATAGAAATCAGCTCAAGTGCTTTGTTGAATTTAATATCTTTTGTAACAATCGAGCCGTAACTTGCACCAATTGGGGATTCAAATTTATCACCGACCATTGCCCCAGGAAGTAATGCAGCTATCTCCCCTTTTTCCAAAAAGATCAGATGATTGAATGTGAATTTATCAGGAGTGTGATAGTCAAAGAATTTTTGAAGATGGAACATTGTTCCGTTGTTGGACTCCTCAACGAACTTATCCCATTTCCTTTTCCAATCCGGAGTATATTTAATTATTTCCATAAAACGAAAATAACCTAATTGAATGAATACATCAATGAGATTGTATGAGCACTTCCAAGTCCGTAAGTATATGGTGCAAAGGCATAATCAAAATTTAATCCTTCCCACTTTAATCCTAATCCAGTTGTGAGCCCCTTTGAATCATAACCGGACATATAACCTAAGCGAATGGCAATGAGTTCATTATAAAAAACTTCACTACCGATATGCAAGTGAATATCATCTGTATCTAAATATTGCTGAACTCCACCGATCAAACTTAATTCAGAGGATATTGATTCTAAAGAGTTTGTATAAGAAATCCCGAAACGTGCATCATTAGGTAATTGAGCTGCTTCGTTTCTCAGTTCATCAACTGAACCAAGATTTTTTATTGAAGCACCTATATCAACTCCATCAATAATATTAAAGTAGCTTAGCCCTAAATCAAAGGCCCATCCTGTTGATTCATCTGAGAATATACTTTCATATAGATGTTTCACACTTAATCCAGCAGCTAAATTATCAAACACTCTAAATCCAGTAGATAAACTAGCAAATAAATAATGAGCACTGAATGTAGATTGTGCTTCACCTGGTCGCGTTCTGATCTCTATATCTCCAATAGAAGTTGTATTCAATCCAAATGCTAATGGCAGCCCAAATAATTCAAGACTAGCACCTACTAATTGAGTAGAAACATCTTGTATAGATTGACTGTGAGTAAGCATAAGCTGAGGAGCTTGATACTTAGATATTTGTGCCGGATTGTAATTAAGTGCTGTCAGATCGCTAACTCCTACAACGCCAAGATCACTCATCGCTATATTTCTAGCGCCAAATCCAATTTTCAAGAATGACATTCCGGTATTACCAGCTGTCTGAGCTGCTATTCCACATGATGTGAAGAATAAAATCAATATTAACTTTTTCATCGTTTCTCTAATTTATCTAAATATTAAAAATTTATATCAACACCAATGATATGTCTATCAGAAGGTGAATAGGGCTCAACAACAAATGCATAATTCACACCAAGTATAATTGATGAAAAATTGTTAAAGTATGAAAATCCTAATGATGGTCTGGAAGGCGCATCAGTATTGCTTAAATTTAATTTATCAAGTCCACCTCTTATAAACAGACCCTCAAAGATATTATATTCAACTCCGAATCTCAGATAGTTTGTACCAGCATCACTATTTTCAAATTCTACAGCTGTAATGAGATTCGGTCC
>JBDLIN010000063.1:0-17019 GCA_039714835.1 Bacteroidota bacterium
CAGCTTCAATTTTTGAAAGATAAACCGGTTCTGCATATTCAATATCAGAACGATTATTAAGATCATTTACTATTTGCTGAATATCTGCAGATTCATCTGTTTCAAATACAAAGATATTAAGTAAGTTCAGTTTCTTTTTAGCTTTCTCATTTTTTGCCTCCGTAAACAACTGTTTTTGCTTTTTAGTATTATATTGAGCCGCAACTGATGACAATTTTGAGAAACTAGCTTGTGTCCCATTACTGTTGGATGCCTTAAATTTCACAATAAATTTACCAGGTACAATATTTTTTTCTTTTACTTCACTTTGAGAAACAGAACCATCATGTCCAAGCAATACAGAAGTCATAAAGATTGATAATATAACAACAAAATTTACAATACGAGAATTATTCATTTAACCTCCAAAAATTCTCCTACAACAGTATTTTTTAAATACAAATAGGATATTTGATATAATAAATTATTAACTGTTTAAGATAAGAAGTAATATTTAAATCATCAATGGCATTGAGAGTGCCAATTAATATTTATCAATTATGTTTTCTGATTTAAATATTCATCAACGCATTGTGCAGCTTTTCTACCTTCTGATATAGCCCAAACGACTAATGACTGGCCTCTTCTCATGTCTCCAGCTGAAAAAACACCTTTGATATTAGTCATATAATTTGAATCTGTTTGGACATTATTTCGTTGATCTAGTTTAATCCCCACTTCATTTATAAGTTCATTTTTGTTTGTACCGATAAAACCCATAGCTAATAGTACTAGATCAGCATTAATCTCAAATTCTGAATTATGTATTTCAGTCATTTTTCTTTGTCCGGTTTTGGTGTCTTTAACTCCAAACTTTAATCTGACTGCTCTAATTTTTTCAACCGATCCATCTCTGCCTTCAAAAAACTTCGTCATTACAGAGTATTCACGAGTGCAACCTTCTTCATGAGAACTCGAAGTTCTTTCAATCTGTGCCCATTCCGGCCATGGATTATCTTTATCCCTTTCCTGGGGTGGCTTTGGTAGTAGTTCTAAATTTGTGACAGATTTTGCTCCTTGTCTTATTGCAGCTCCAATGCAATCTGATCCCGTATCTCCACCACCGATTACTACAACATCTTTATCTTTAGCAGTAATGATTTCTTGATCTGAAATATCTTTCTCAGAATTTATTCGATTTTGTTGGATTAAATAGTCCATTGCAAAATGAATACCTTTTAGTTCCCTGCCCTCAATTTCTAAATCTCTCGATTTTTCTGCACCAGCGCAAAGTACAACTGCATCGTAATCATTTTTTAATGACGATAGGGTTTTATCGACTCCTATGTTTACATTTGTATGGAAATTTATACCCTCAGCTTTCAACAATTCTACTCTTCGTTTAACAATATTCTTATCCAATTTGAAATCCGGGATACCCAGAGCCAGCAATCCACCAATTACCTCGTTTTTATCATATACATCAACGACATAGCCTTCCTTATTCAATTGATCTGCACAAGCTAGTCCCGCTGGTCCCGATCCAACAACAGCAACTGATTTATCTTTCCTAACAATTGGAGGATTAGGTTGTATAAAACCATTTTTAAATGCATACTCTATTATTGTTTTCTCAATATTCTTAATTGTAACGGCAGGTTGATTTATTGCAAGGACACATGAATTTTCACACGGAGCTGGACAAACTCTTCCAGTGAATTCCGGGAAATTATTTGTTCGATGTAGTCGCTTTACTGCTTCTTCCCATTTACCTCTATAGATCAAGTCATTCCAATCAGGTATTATATTATCAACTGGACAACCAGATTGACAAAATGGGATTCCACAATCCATACATCTTGCACCTTGCATCTGTAAATCTTCAACTGGCAAAGCTTGAGTAAACTCATTATAGTGAGTTATTCTCTTCTCTACATCCTGATTAGAAAAATCCTCTCTTTGATATTTTAAAAAACCTTTTATTTCACCCATATTCTTAATTCAGATTATTTTCTGCTTCATATATTGATTCAATTACTCTTTTATAATCATTTGGATAGACTTTAATGAAGAATGGAAGGTTATCTTCCCAATTTGTTAGTATTTCTTTTGCAACTCGGCTATTTGTATACTGATAATGATTTTCTATCATCGACCGAAGTTCCTTTTGATCCTTTTCCAATTCAACATCAAAAAGTTCAACCATTTGATCGTTATAGAGATTATTTAGCTTTTTGGATTTATCCCAGACGTACGCAATCCCACCGCTCATCCCGGCAGCAAAATTTCTTCCGACCTCTCCAAGGACTACAACTCTACCTCCTGTCATATACTCACATCCATGATCACCAATACCCTCTACAACAGCTACAGCACCACTATTTCTCACAGCAAATCTTTCACCTGCCTGTCCATTGATATACATCTCCCCATGGATAGCACCATAAAGAACAACATTACCGGCAATTATATTTTCTTCCGGTTTGAATTGAGAATCATCTTGAGGAACCATAATTATTTTTCCACCTGATAAACCCTTACCAACATAGTCATTTGTATCCCCTTCCAAGTAGAATGTAATACCATTTGCTAAAAATGCACCAAAGCTCTGTCCAGCAGTACCAATAAAATCAATTTGGATCGTATCCTCCTTCAATCCTTTTAATCCATACTCTTTTGAAATATATGAACTGAGCATTGTACCAACTGTTCGATTTGTGTTGTTAATATCAACACTAAATCGGACCGACTCTTTTCTTTCTAGAGCTTTACGGCAAGCGGAGATTAACTTATTATCCAGTGCGAGTTCTAATCCATGATCTTGTTTTGAAGTATGGCTTATTGGTTTACTATAAGGAACATCTGGTCGATGAAGTACCGAAGTTAAATTAATTCCCTTTGCTTTCCAATGATCAACAACATCTTCAGTTTCTAATAAATCAACACGGCCAACCATTTCATCAAAAGTTTTAAATCCAAATTCAGCCATCATTTCTCGAACTTCTTCAGCAATGAAACTAAAAAAATTGATAACATGTTCTGGTTCACCTTTGAATTTTTTTCTTAACTCTTCATCTTGAGTTGCAATTCCGACAGAGCAAGAATTTAAATGACAATTTCTTTGTAGTACACAGCCCATTGAAATTAAAGCTGATGTTGCAAATCCAAATTCATCGGCTCCGAGTAATGCTGCTATCACAACATCTCTACCAGTTTTAAGTTGACCATCAGCCTGAATTCTAACTCTTTCTCGAAGATCATTCATTATTAAAACTTGTTGTGTTTCAGCAAGACCGAGTTCTAAAGGTAATCCTGTATGCTTAATTGAAGTAAGCGGCGATGCACCAGTTCCGCCATCATAACCGCTGATCAAAATATGGTCAGCTTTACCTTTGGCTACACCAGCTGCTATAGTTCCTACACCAACTTCAGAAACAAGTTTAACACTTATATCCGCCCTAGGATTAGCATTTTTAAGATCATGTATTAATTGTTTTAAATCTTCAATTGAATATATATCATGATGCGGAGGTGGTGAGATCAAACCAACACCTGGAGTTGTATGCCTCGTATTTGCTATTTCAGTTGAAACCTTGTGTCCAGGAAGTTGACCACCTTCACCAGGTTTTGCACCTTGAGCCATCTTAATTTGAATCTGATCAGCATTTACGAGATATTCTATTGTTACACCAAATCTACCTTGAGCAACTTGTTTTATTCTACTTCTCTTCCAATTTCCATTCTCTGCTTTAATAAACCGTTGACTCTCTTCACCACCCTCTCCAGTATTTGAATAACCTCCGATTCTATTCATAGCAATTGCCAATGTTTCATGAGCCTCTTTTGAAATTGAGCCATAGCTCATGGCACCAGTAGCAAATCGCTTCACGATTTTAGATACTGGTTCAACTTCCCAAACTGGAATCGATTTTCGTTTTCTGAATTGGAGAAGTCCTTTGATACTTGAGAGATTTGTTTCCTGCTCATTTATTAGTGAACTATACTTTTTAAATAACTTATAGCTATTTGTTCGTACAGCTTGCTGCAATAATGAAAGAGTATCGGGATTCCATTGATGATATTCACCATTAGCTCTCCATCTATAATTCCCAGCATCTCTAAGTTCATCAGAAATGGAATTATCTTTAAATGCTGCTTCATGACGCAGTAGAACTTCCTTAGCAACAAGTTTAATCCCAATACCACCAATTCTTGAAGGTGTTTCAGTGAAATATTTATTGATCAAATTTTCACCAAGTCCAACTGCTTCAAAAATCTGTGCACCGCAATAGGATTGAATAGTTGAAATTCCCATTTTGGAAATTATTTTAAATAATCCCTTTTTAGTTGCCTTTAAATAGTTTGCTTGCGCTTCTTTTAAACTATCGACATCTGGGATATTTCCCTTTTTGAATTCATTTTGAATTGTATTAAGCACTACATAAGGATTGATTAAATTAGCGCCATAACCAATTAAAGCGGCAAAGTGATGCATCTCTCGTGCTTCACCAGTTTCAACAATTATACTTGCTTTAGTTCGTGTTCCCTTTCTTATCAAATAGTGATGTAGACCAGAACTCGCCAGCAATGAGGGGATTGGAGCCTTTTTAGAATCGACATTTTTATCAGATAGAATAATTATTGAATATCCATCTTGAATTGCTTTTTGAGCAGAACTAAAAAGTTTTTTCAGTGATTTTTTTAATCCTCCAGCACCTTCTTCTATATTGAACAGAATTTGGAGAGTAGTATGTTTAATCTTATCATCACTGATTGACTTGATTTTTTCCAATTCATTATTGGTAATAATGGGCCTCTCAACTCTCACACGATGAGCCTGTTCAGGTGTTTCTTCAAGAAGATTACCCTCAGGTCCAAGAAATACATCTTCTGCCATTATTAGTTCTTCACGTATAGCGTCAATGGGAGGATTTGTTACTTGTGCAAAAAGCTGTTGAAAATAGTTAAATAGTAATTGCGGTTTTTTACTTAATACAGCAAGCGGAGTATCTGTTCCCATTGATCCTGTAGCTTCTACTCCGGTTGAAGCCATAGGAAGAATAATTTCTTTGAGATCTTCTAGACTGTAATCAAATACTTTTTGTTCAACCAACAATGTTTCTTCATTATAATCTTCAGTAACAGCAACATCTGGCAATTTATTCAATTCTATGAGATTTTCATTCACCCATTTGCCATACGGTTTACGAGTAGAATATTTTTCCTTTAACTCTTCATCCTCAATAATTCTACCTTCTTGAGTATCAACTAAGAATATTTTTCCAGGACTTAATCTCCCCTTAGAAACAATATTTTTATTTTCAACGGGCAAAGTTCCAGCTTCAGATGCCATTACTATTTTATTATCGTTGGTGATCCAATATCTTGCAGGCCGTAAACCGTTTCTATCCAAAACTGCACCAATATACCGACCATCAGTGAATGAAACTACAGCTGGTCCATCCCATGGTTCCATTAAACATGAATGATATTTGTAAAAATTCTTTTTATCTTCATTCATATTTTTATCACCGCTCCAAGCTTCTGGTATCATCATCATCATTGCGTGCGGAAGTGTTCGTCCACTTATTACCAGAAGTTCCAAAGCATTATCAAAGGTTGCTGAATCACTTCTGCTTGGTGCAACAATTGGATAAATGTCTTTAAGATCTTCACCAAAATAATCGATTTTGAATAAGTGCTCTCGCGCATTGAACCAATTTACATTTCCTCGTAAAGTATTGATCTCTCCGTTGTGAGCTATCATTCTATAAGGATGTGCCAATGACCAAGTAGGGAAAGTATTAGTACTATATCTTGAGTGAACTAATGCAATAGCAGATTTAAATTCTGGATCAGTCAAATCTGGAAAATAAGTACTTAATTGAATAGCTCTAAGCTGACCTTTATATACTAAAACCTTAGGTGAAAGATTGCTGATATAAAAATAATGTTTCTGAAGTATATCAGATTTCTTAATTTTCAACCAGACTTTTTTACGAATTGCATAAAGTTTTTTTTCAAAATCTTTTTGTTTTGTATTATTTCCTCTCGCAATAAAGATCTGCTTTAGTTCGGGTTCAGCTGATCGAGCTGTCTGTCCAAGTACATCACTATTATGAGGGACATCACGCCATCCAAGAAATCTTTGCTTTTCTTCATTTACTGTACGCTCAAATAAACCTTCGATTCTATGTTTATCCTCAACCAATTTTGGAAGAAAAACCAACCCAACTGCATAATCCCCAAACTCTGGGAGTTCAATATCAATATTAGCACACTTATTACGCAGAAATTTATCAGGAATTTGAACCATAATTCCAGCACCATCACCAGTTTCTTCGTCAAAACCTGTAGCACCTCTATGTTCCATATTTTCCAAAACTTGTATTCCATCTCTAACAATTTGATGAGACTCTTTTCCATCAATATCAACAACAAATCCAACTCCACAGCTATCGTGTTCAGTTGATGGTTCATAAAGTCCTTGTCTCGGTGGAATATACTTGTAATTACTCATGTATTTTATGATTCTATTATAAATTCGGTTAAAATGCTAAATCAAATTAACTTTAACATAATGGACTATTCTGAATGATTTGACACCAGAAATGCGGAGCAGCAAATTCTTATACTTTAACTACTCTTAAAACTGAAATATTAAAATAGAAAAATTCTGAATAAAATCAAGTGTTTTTTGAATTATTACTAAATATTGAAGCTATATCGCATATATTCCCTAATTTTATTTGGATATTTATTCAAATTGCATTAGTTCTTTAATCTGAAATTGCTTTATTAGTATCCTAAAATATTCAGGCAAAATCCTAATATTTTATACTCTAAAAGAAAAACTTTTGTTTGCTTAAAATATATCTTTTTTTAATAATCCTTACTTTGTATCTTTCATTTTTTAATAATAAAAAAAATAGCAATTTATGGGTAAATTCAGAATTAAGAAGGGATTAGACCTACCTATAGCGGGCTCTCCAAGACAAGAAATTTCGAGATTAATCAAGACTAAAAAAGTTGCTTTATTAGGTGATGATTATGTTGGAATGAAGCCAACAATGTTAATAGCAGTTGGAGACCAAGTTAAATTAGGGCAAGTCTTATTTACTGATAAAAAAACTCCCGGTGTTAAATATACTTCACCAGCAGCCGGAAAAGTTTTAGAAATCAATAGAGGTGAAAAAAGAGTATTTAAGTCTATTGTTATTGAGGTTGACGGAAGTAATGAGGAGACATTTAATTCATATCCCGAAAATGAATTAGATAATTTAACTGTAAATGAGATCAAAACAAATTTAATTGATTCAGGTTTATGGACTTCTTTAAGAGTTCGACCATTTTCCAAAGTTGCTGATCCGGAAAATCAGCCACATTCAATATTTATTACTGCAATAGATACAAATCCTCTATCGCCATCTATTGAAAAAGTTCTTGAAGAAAAAGAGAATGATTTTATTAATGGTTTAAAAGTAATAAGTAAACTCACTGAAGGAACAA
Organism: Bacteroidota bacterium; assembly: GCA_039714835.1. Classification (GTDB taxonomy): domain Bacteria; phylum Bacteroidota; class Ignavibacteria; order Ignavibacteriales; family Melioribacteraceae; genus SZUA-22. The sequence continues at coordinate 7,489 of JBDLIN010000063.1, forward strand.
TGTTCCTTTGTAAGACACCAGACTTTATAATTCCATCTGTATCAATTAAAAATTTATCAGTTGAGGAATTTGATGGACCTCATCCTTCCGGGCTTGTCGGAACACACATACACAAACTAGATCCTGTTAGTTCAAAAAGACATGTGTGGTATATCAATGTACAAGATGTCTCTGCAATAGGACATCTCTTTACAAAAGGTAAAATCAATACCGAAAGAATAATATCTCTTGCAGGACCACAAGTTACTAATCCAATATTGATTAAAACACAAATTGGTGCTGACTTAAACGAACTTATTGAAGGAGAACTTAAAGAAGGTGAAAACAGAGTTATATCTGGCTCTGTATTGAGTGGATTTACCGCTACAGGAACGGTCTCATATTTAGGGCGGTATCATCAACAAGTCTCTGTTATTAAGGAAGATAGGAAAAGAGAATTCTTTGGATGGGTAAATCCAAGTGCAAAGAAATATTCTGTAAAAGAAGTTATGCTTTCATCAATACTTCCAAATAAAAAATTCGATTTTTCAACAGCACTCAACGGTGGTCATAGAGCAATTGTTCCAATTGGTAGTTACGAAAAGGTAATGCCGCTTGATATTCTACCTAATTATTTATTACGTTCTCTGGCAGTTGATGATATTGAAGAAGCAGAACAATTAGGTTGTTTGGAATTAGATGAGGAAGATCTGGCTTTATGCACATTTGTGTGCCCATCAAAAGTTGATCATGGTGAAAACTTGAGAAGAAATTTAACAATAATTGAGAAGGAAGGTTAATTAGTGAAATTCTTCAGAAATTTTTTAGATAGTCAAGAGAAGCATTTTGCTGGGGGCGGAAAGTTTGCTAAACTCTTCCCTCTTTATGAAGCAATAGATACATTATTCTACACATCCGGTTCTGTCACAAAAAAAGCATCCCATATTCGTGATGGTTTGGATCTTAAAAGAATGATGTTAATTGTGATTTATGCGTTGATTCCAGCAGTAATAATGGCTTTATACAACACTGGTTATCAGGCTAATCTCGCAATCACTGATATGAATGGATATCAACCCAGTGGTTGGCAGCAACAGTTTTATGAATGGATTGGATTTGCATTTGAACCATCATCAATATTTGCAAATATTATTTTAGGTGCTCTTTATTTTCTCCCAATCTATTTAATAACCTTAGCCGTTGGTGGATTTTGGGAAGTTCTTTTTGCTGTTATCCGAAAGCATGAAGTAAACGAAGGTTTTTTTGTAACAAGTTTACTTTTCCCGCTCATCTTACCTCCAGATATTCCCTATTGGCAAGTAGCTCTGGGTATTTCATTTGGTGTAGTCATTGGGAAAGAAGTCTTTGGTGGTGTGGGAATGAATATTCTCAATCCAGCATTAACAGCCAGAGCTTTTCTATTCTTTGCTTATCCAGCACAGATTTCTGGAGATAAAGTATGGGTAGCAGTTGACGGAATGAGTCAAGCAACACCTCTCGCAGAATTTGCTGATACAACAATGACACTTTCATATACTTGGTGGGAAGCTTTTATCGGTTTAATGCCAGGATCAATGGGCGAAACTTCCACTTTAGCAATCCTAATTGGAGCATTGATTCTGATAGTAACTGGAATAGGTTCGTGGCGTATTATGCTAAGTATCCTTGTGGGTATGATTATAATGTCTGTCACATTTAATTTAATTGATAGTAATACAAATGTAATGTTTCAAGTTACACCAGCTTGGCATTTAGTTTTAGGCGGATTTGCTTTCGGTGCGGTATTTATGGCTACTGACCCTGTAACTGCATCTTTAACAGAATCTGGAAAATATTATTATGGTTTCTTTATCGGTGTATTAGTTGTGATGGTTAGAGTTGTAAATCCAGCATTCCCCGAAGGTATGATGTTAGCAATTCTATTTATGAATGTTTTTGCACCAATTATTGATAGAATGGTAATTAAAGGAAATATTAAGAGGAGGCTTGCAAGAAATGCCCAATGATAGTATAAAGAAAACTATACAAGTCGCTGTTGGGGTTTGTTTGGTTGCCTCAATACTTGTATCTACAGCTGCAGTGAAGTTAAAACCGATACAAGAGAAGAACAAACAAATTGATTTGTTAACAAACATTCTTGTTGCTGGTAATCTTTATGTTGAAGATGAAGACCCTCAAGAAATCTTTAATGAAAAAATCGAAACTAAAATTGTTGATCTTGAGAGCGGTAAATTTATTAATGCTGATCAATATAACGAAGAATTAAATCCCAAATCTTTTAACATTAATGATCTCGCAAATAGCGATGAATATGGAAAGGAAATTCCATCTGAGATCGATAAAGCTGGAATTAAAAGACAGCCAAAATTTATGATTGTTTATATAGTGCAAAATGAAGAAGGAGTTGAAAAATATATTCTTCCACTTTACGGTAAGGGACTATGGTCTACAATGTATGGCTTTATGGCTCTTAATAAAAACCTTCATACAATTGATGGGTTTACATTTTACCAGCATGGCGAAACCCCAGGATTAGGCGGTGAAGTTGATAATCCGAGATGGAAAGCTCAGTGGAAAGGCAAGCAAGCTTTTGATGAAAACTGGGAAATCGCTATTCAAGTTATTAAAGGTATGGTTGATCCTGATGGCCCATCAGCAAATTCGCAAATTGACGGATTATCCGGCTCAACTCTCACAACTCGAGGTGTGGATAATTTAGTTAACTATTGGCTGGGAGAACAAGGTTACGGACCTTTCTTCGAAAATCTTAGAGAGGGATTATAGATGAAAAAGTATAAGGAAATTTTACTCGATCCGATTTTTAATAATAATCCAATAGCATTGCAGATATTGGGTATTTGTTCAGCCCTTGCTGTAACCTCCAAATTAGAAACTTCTTTGGTTATGTCTTTAGCAGTAATGTTTGTAGTTGCATTCTCGAATTTATCTGTTAGTTTGATTCGCAACCACATCCCTACGAGTATAAGAATATTAGTTGAGATGACTATCATCGCTTCTCTGGTAATAATTGCTGACCAGCTGATTAAAGCATTTGCATATGACGTAAGCAAACAACTATCTGTTTACGTGGGACTTATTATCACAAATTGTATTATTATGGGTAGAGCCGAAGCTTATTCACTTCAAAATCCGCCTCTCCGCAGCTTTCTCGATGGAATAGGAAATGCATTAGGTTATAGTTTTGTATTAATCGTTGTAGGATTTGTTCGTGAGCTATTTGGTTCTGGGAAATTGTTTAATATTTCTATACTCCCCCTCTCAACTGATGGTGGATGGTATGTCTCTAATGGATTAATGCTTTTAGCTCCAAGCGCTTTCTTCTTAATTGGAATATTGATCTGGATTATACGAACATTCAAACCAGAGCAAGTGGAGGAGGATTAAAATGTTTGAACATTATTTAAGTTTATTTATAAAGTCGATCTTTATTGAAAATATGGCATTAGCGTTTTTTCTGGGTATGTGTACTTTTCTTGCTGTCTCGAAAAAAGTTGATACTGCCATCGGTTTAGGAATTGCTGTTGTGGTTGTTCAAGCAATCACAATGCCGGTAAACAATCTTATCTATCACAACGTATTGAAAGAAGGTGCTTTAAGTTGGGCTGGACTAGAAGGTGTTGACCTTACATTTTTAGGTTTAATAACTTACATCGGTGTAATCGCTGCTATGGTGCAGATATTGGAAATGATCCTTGATAAGTATGTTCCATCACTTTACAACTCGCTTGGAATTTTTCTACCGCTTATAACTGTTAATTGTGCAATACTTGGTGGCTCCTTGTTTATGGTAGAAAGGTCATATACTTTTCCTGAAAGTGTCGTGTTTGGATTTGGATCAGGAATTGGTTTTGCCTTAGCTGTGATTGCTTTAGCTGGAATTAGAGAAAAAATGAAATATAGTAATGTCCCTAAAGGATTAAGAGGATTAGGGATTACTTTTATAGTAGTAGGATTAATGGCAATCTCCTTTATGCTTTTTTCGGGAATTCAACTTTAGAGGATTTTTAATGGAAGGAATTAGTTTGATATTATTGGGCGTGGTTATGTTCACGCTTATTGTTTTACTCTTAGTTGCAGTGATCTTATTTGCTAAGTCAAAACTGGTTGCCTCGGGTAAAGCATCCATTATTATTAATGATGACGAAGATAAAACTGTAGAAGTCTCGTTAGGAGGTAAATTACTAAATGCATTATCCGAACAAAAAATATTTTTACCATCTGCTTGTGGTGGTGGTGGTACTTGTGGCGAATGTAAATGTATTGTGACTGAAGGTGGTGGAGATGTCTTACCAACTGAAACCTCCAAACTCTCTCGGGGACAAATAAAACAGCACTACCGACTCTCATGTCAAGTTCCAGTTAAAGGAGATATGAAGATTGAAGTACCTCCAGAAGTATTTGATATTAAAAAATGGGAATGTACAGTAAGATCAAATCGTAATGTTGCTACATTTATTAAAGAGTTAATACTCAAACTTCCTGAAGGTGAGTCGGTTGATTTTAGAGCAGGAGGATATATACAAATTGAAGCTCCTGAACATACAGTTAAATATTCAGATTTTATAATTGAAGATGAATACAAAGAAGACTGGGATAAATTCAATCTCTGGCAATTTGTATCTAAAGTTGATGAACCAGTACTTAGAGCTTATTCAATGGCAAGTTATCCTGAAGAGGAAGGGATCATTATGCTCAACGTTAGGATTGCTTCTCCTCCACCGAGAACGCCGGATGTTCCGCCAGGACAAATGTCATCATTTATTTTTAATTTGAAACCAGGGGATAAGGTTATTATCTCTGGTCCATATGGCGAATTTTTTGCAAAAGAAACTGATACTGAAATGGTCTTTATTGGCGGTGGTGCTGGTATGGCTCCAATGAGATCACATATATTTGATCAATTCAAAAGATTACACACTAAACGTAAAGTCTCTTACTGGTATGGAGCAAGAAGCCGTAGAGAATCCTTCTACGACGATGAGTTTGATAAATTAGCCGAAGAAAATGATAACTTCGAATGGAATCTCGCTCTTTCTGAGCCATTACCAGAAGATAATTGGACTGGAGCTACAGGCTTCATACATGAAGTTCTCTATAATAATTATCTTAAAGATCATCCGGCACCTGAGGATTGTGAATACTATATGTGCGGACCACCCATGATGAACGCAGCAGTTATTAAAATGCTTGAAAATCTTGGTGTCGAGGGTGAGAATATTATGCTTGATGACTTTGGTGGTTAATTAAGAGTGTTCATTTAATCTACTTCAGCATTATTTAAATTAACTAACTTTTCACAATGAATTTAATTTCCAAAATATTATTAAGTGCATTAATATTCTTTACACTCTCTTGCAGTAATGAATCTATCTCTGAATTGGTAAGTCTTTCTGGTAGCACAATGGGCACGACTTATTCAATTAAATTCATTAAGAATCAAGATATAGAAACTGTTCAAATTAAAACTGATATTGATTCAACCTTAAAAAAGGTCAATCAGCAAATGTCTACATATATTCCTACTTCAGAACTTTCACAATTTAATAGTTATAAAGATACTAGTTGGTTTAAAATTTCCAACGACCTTGCATATGTTATAAAAAAGTCGCTGGACATTTGTGGACTATCGTCTGGAGCTTTAGATATCACTGTTGGTCCGTTAGTTAATTTATGGGGATTTGGACCGGAACATAGACCAACAAAAATTCCATCAGAATCTGATATTCAAAGAGCTCTTAAAAATGTTGGTTGGGAAAATCTACAGGTGACTCTTAATCCTCCATCTGTTAAAAAGAGAAATCCAAATATATATTGCGACTTATCTTCAACAGCAAAAGGTTACGGAGTTGATAAGATCGCTGAATATTTTGATTCATTGAATATATCAAATTACTTAATTGAAATAGGCGGAGAATTAAATACTAAAGGAAATAAAATCGACAAAAGTCCTTGGAGGGTTGGAATATCCAAACCAGATGAGCTGGGAGGGATTCAAGAAATTATAAATCTAAGTAATAGCGCAATGGCAACTTCAGGAGATTATTGGAATTATTTTGAAGAGAATGGTCTGCGATATTCACATACTATAAATCCTGTGACAGGCAAACCAATAATGCATAAGTTAGCATCAGTAACTGTTCTTGCAGAATCATGTTTGTTAGCTGATGGTTACGCAACAGCAATGAATGTTATGGGGGAGAAAAAAGCAATAGAGTTTGCTAAAAAAAATAATCTTAAAGCATATTTTATTTATAGAAATAATGATGAATTCGTTATAAATTACACTAACGATTTTGAAAAATTAATTGATAAAAATTAGAAAGGTTGGATAAAGATGCTGCAACAGTTTTTGATAATATTTGGATTTTTTATTCTCGCTATCGGGTTAATGTTATTATCACTTCATTTAAGTAAATACAAAAAAAGACCGGAAGGATCTTGCAGTGGAGGTCATTGTGCTGCTCATAACTTTAAGGATGAAAATCATAGTTGCAGTTCTCATCATCATAAAACAGAAGCACATATTGAGACTGATGAACTCGAAATGTAGTTATTTAAAAGTAACAGTAAATCGGCTTCCCTCGCCTTTTTTAGATTCTAAAGTAATCTCAGCTTGATTAAGATCACAATAATTTTTTACCAGAGCTAATCCTAAACCATTCCCCTCAAACCGTCGTGAGTAACCTTGATCTTCTTGCATAAATGGTTTGAAGAGATTAGGAATATATTCATGAGCAATCCCTATACCTGTATCAGCTACAGTAACAGAAACTTTCCCATCATTATTTTGGAAAATTATTAGATCAATTTTTCCCGAATCAGTATATTTTACTGAATTATCAATTAGATTTGTAAAAATCTGATATACGGAATACTTATCTGCCGTTATTGTTGTGTTATCAGTTTCCTTTATCAAATTGAAGTGAAGTTTTTTACTGTCAGCGATCAAATGAAATTCATCATATATTGAACTCAATACATTTTCATATAAATCAAAGGTGTCTTCCACATATTCATATGTGCCAGTTGTGACTTCTGACATATTAAGGATTAAATCAGTAGTTCGAATTATTCTTTTCCCAGCATCTTCAATTGCATTAAAATTTGATCTCAAATCTTCGTCAACTTGATCCTCTATCTCATCTTTGATTAAATTCGAATAGCTCATTAGAATGTGAATTGGTGTTCTAATTTCATGGGACATTTGAGCTAGAAATTCTGTTTTCAATCTATCAGATTTTTCTGCTTCTTCTTTAGCAATAATCAGCCTTTTATTTGAGTGCTCAAGAGCTTTATTTGCATCTAATTGTCCATTAAACAATTGAGCATTATGAATTGCGGTTGCAGCTTGACCAGCTAATATTTCAAAAGTCGATGTTATCTCCTTAACTCTTATTTTATGAAGATGTTTTGAATCTACATAGATTACCCCTATTTTATCATCTGTAGTAGTTAAAGGTGAGCATAAAATAGTTTGTAAATCTAAATTAAAAATACTTTTTCTTTTTTTGTTTGTATCATCACTCTGGGCTGATTCAATAAATTTAGATTCCCCACTTATAAAGACATCATCGACAACTGTTTTGCTTACAGTGAAGTCATCAACAGTAAGCTTTTCATCTTCAGAATTAATCCCAAGCTTAAAGTCCAAATTTCCTTCATCATCTTTTAAAACAATAAATCCTCTATCAGATTCAGTGAAAGATATTGCACTTTTAAGAACTAATTGAAGAACTTCCTCAAGGATTAATGACTTATTAATGCTATTAACTATATCTAGAATTATTTGTAGATGTTCAGATTCATGAATACTCTGAGGATTTTGAATCTGTTTCTTTTGTTCCTCAACAAATTTTTTAAATTCTTGATACTTCATTAATAGTTATTTTGAATTTATGATAATAAATGTAATTCAGAGATATTGTAAATATAAACTAAAATTATAAAATATTATTTAGTTTTTAAGCATTGCTTCTATTTTTTTAACTTCTTCAGTGGCATGAATCCGCGCATAATACTTCAGAGCTGTATTTAATGCTTTTCCAGCTTTTGTTTTTTGATTCATTTCAATGTAAAGTTTCCCTAATTCAACAGAAGTTTCAGCATGATTAATTTTATTACCCAATTCAGAATTGATTCTTAAACTTGTTTGTAAATAATTTTCTGATGCATCAAAATTCTTTTTTATAGCTTCAATAATTCCGCGTACTTTATAAATATCAGCAATAGTTAATCTATCATTTACTTGATGACTAAGTTCCATTGCCTTATCAATAAACTTTGAAGCCAACTCTATTTCTTTTGTCTCTGCATAGATATGCGCAATACTCAACGATGAAATCGCAAGAGTTGAAAAATTGTTATCTTTTTCTGCAACTGCTATACCTTTATTGAATTGTTCAATAGCACTTTTATATTTTTTCTCTTTAAAATCGAGCATCCCTAAATTATGTAAAGTTTGTGCTATTCTTTTATGATCTTCACTTTTTTTATAATTTTTAAGTGCTCGTTCATAATTCTTTCTCGATTCAACAATATTTCCAACCATATGTTCAAGAATTCCACGATTTACTAAAATGTTGGCTAATAGATTACTAGCTCTTTTTCCTTTTAATCTTTCTATTCCTTTGACAAAATGCTTTCGAGCAACAGCAACTATACCACGTTCTGCATAAAATGTCCCAAGGAAATTATCGCAAGAAGCAAGTCCTATTTGATTGTTAGTTTCAGTAAAAATTTTTTTTGCTTTATTTATATATCCAAAACTTTCATCCCACTTTGCTTGAATACTACTTATTTCACCCAATCCCATAAATGCATAGGCATTTTCATTTCTTAATTCTTTATGTTTAATTGAACGGAATAGTACTTGACTTAATATATCAGACGAAAGAAAAAGTTCACCACGACTAAGTGTTAATTTTGAGAGATCGAGTAATAGATTAATATGCTTTTTCGGTGAGATCTTTGATTCAGTAAAAGTTATTATTCTATCTATAAAACTTCTAAGTTTAAAGCTTTCTGGATATGAGTTAGAGGATTTTACGGAATTCTGAGTTGAAAATCCCGAACCGATTTTATCAAAAAATTCTTTCGATTTTAAGGTCCCGATATACTTTTCTAAAGCATTTAAATATTCAGATATATTACTATAATTAGGAGACATAAATGGATAACCCTCTATTAATCTTGTCCTACTGTAAATCCAACTCTTGCAAGATTATATATTTTAGCATTAACAACTAGAGCCCAATCCTCTTCATAGTTGATAATCAATCTTCCATAATCTACTTCTGTTAGATTTCCACTTTCATCAGTACAACTAAAATTAATTATATCACCCTCTTGAATATTTAATTCAGAAAATTTAAGAGTCATACATACTGGTCTATTCAGTTTTAATGCATCAGGATTAAGATCTATTACTGCATAATTATTTTCTGTCTTTGGAAGTGTAACTACTATTTGTTTTTGATCACTAAAACAATCTGTTGGAAATTCTATACTCCCTTTTGCTTTGAATGATTCACT
>JBDLIN010000064.1:0-16998 GCA_039714835.1 Bacteroidota bacterium
GGGCTGCTACCATTAAAGCTGATAGACCAGTTTTAAAACCCAACTCTGCATAGTAAACATAAGTTATCATTCCTATTTCTGTACACATTAGAGATATTAATCCGAGATTAAAGCCCATTGATCGGCCAGCAACGAGATAGTCATCTATTCCCTTTATATATTTTTTTACTATTGAACCAGCAAAAAATATAAATGCCACATAGGCTACAATTATTACAACATCTAAGTAATTAAAATTCATAAAACTCCTTTATTATATTAGTTTATAATTTAAAACAATTGGTAATGCGAATACTCATTACCTATTTTCAAACATTCTTTGTAATTAACAACTCCATTAGAACAACTTATATCTTGTAACGAGTAGTGTTGATACAAAGCATTATCAACATCAGAGTATTTTCTCCAAGTACCAAGTATCTTTAATGTTTCTGCTTGCGGATAAGACATAATAGGAGTTAAGACTATCAAATAAATAAAATATTTAATTTTCATTTATTCTCCTTTAAAATATTTTTAAGCAATTGTGTTTTTTACATTGATATCTATAAACACTTACTTTATAGTCCAATTTTATTTTACTACTTATTAACATCATATTTAACCTGCCCTCTAACAACAGTTTGACTAACATTCAATTTATTATCTTTCAGATTAAGTAGAATAAAATCCGCTCGTTTTCCAACTTCGATCGAGCCTCTATCTTCAAACTTATATAATTTTGCTGGATTTCTAGTAGCCATATTTATAGCTTCTTCCAATCCACAATCTGTAAATCTCATCATATTACCAACTCCAGTAATTAGTGGTAAAGATGCTCCGGCAAAGATATTTTCTTCAGGTAAAAGAATTATTCCTTCTGGTGATAGAACAACATCCTTTCCATCCCATTTATAATTACCTGGAGACAATCCAGCAAGCATGGTCATGTCAGATGTAAGAATTATTCTTTCACTTCCCTTTGCCTTGTAAAACACTTTTACTATTTCTGGAAGAAGATGAAAGCCATCAACAATTAAACTGCTCATTAGACGGTCTTCTGCTAACTGCATCCATAATGGATTGTTGAAACGATTGATATTATTTGCACATCCATTTCCGAGATGTGTAACTGTTTTTGCCCCAGCATCTACAGCCCTTTTAATCTCATCAGCATTTGCATTATGATGACCAAGTGAAACAACAATATTATTTTCAACACATTTTTTAATAAAGTCTATTGCTCCATCAACTTCAGGGGCAAGAGTAACTTGAATAATTTTTCCTTTAGCAATTTCATTCAATTTTTGGAATTCATCCCAGTCTGGCAAACGAATATGCTCTAAACTATGAGCGCCTCGATAACCATCTTCTGGAGATATGAAAGGTCCTTCAAGATGGAAGCCTGGAACTGACTTTGCAACATCTGAATTCTTCAAAGTAGAAGCCATATTACTAAACGATTTAATTAAGAATTCATGAGATGCTGTAATCACTGTAGGCAAAAAAGTTGCAACTCCGTTTTTATAATGTTCATTTACTACTTTTAACATATCATTTGTTGTCAATGTAGGTAGAGAAAACTCAATACCTAAGTAGCCATTTACTTGATTATCTATTAATGCTGGTGCGATAATAGTATTTACATTACTCTCATTTTCAAATGCATCTATATTGCTAATTTTATTAATTAGACCATTTTCAATTTCAATAGAAACCCTTGTATTGTCTGAATATAAATATCCTTCAATCTTTTTCATTTTTTTACTTAATATTTATTGTATTTGTAAAATTCCCCATGCAAATAGAATTAATCCTCCTACAAAGATCCATGCATACAAAAATCCAATCCAATCTTCACGATATCTTTGCGCAAATCCTTTCCATCTCGCTGCTGTAAACCAAGATGGTAAGTCCAGCAACAACAAATCATGTCCAAATTCTGCTGCTAAAGGTTTTTGTCCATTTTTTATTCTATCTTCATCAGAACTTTTGAGCATATTATCAAAAAAGCTATCAATCTGTTCTTGCTTCTCTGGTTTGGTTATTAAACTTATTAGAATCAACATTATAAATCCTGCTAACATTGCCCATCCAAAGGGTTCTGGTTTCCATTTATAAACTATTTCAAAAGTACCTATATCAAAGTAGTTAAGTGCATAGTATAGAATATAAGCTGTGGCAACACCAGCAATAGCTCCATATCTATTTGCTCGTTTCCAAAGTATTCCTCCAAAAATCATAATACCCATAAACGCAGCAATGGTTTCTATAAATAGGAATGCATGTAAAACACTATTTATATAGAGGGCAAATAATACGCCAAAAAGAGTAAGAACTAAACTTGAGACTCTTCCCATCCAAAGTAATTGTTTATCGGTTGGATTATTTTTAGAAAATTCCTTATAAATATTCTGTGTGAATAGTGCACCTGTATTAACCATAAAGTTAGATGCAGAAGACATATTTGCTGCCAAAATTGAAGCGATCATTAGACCGGTTAAACCTGGGAACAATAGAACTCGTGTTGCATATCCAAATGCCATTTCCGGGTCGTTTAAATTCTGACCACTCTGAATAACCAAAGCAGCTACTATTAGACCAGTAAATGCCCAACCAATTGTTACTGCACGTTTTACAAATGAACCATATGTTTGTCCTATTCTTCCGTCTCTTTCAGTTTTTCCAGTGGCACACATTGAAACCATATGTGGTTGTGCGGTAATTCCAATTATTCCATTGATAGCTAACATTAGTATAGTAAACCAACCAATCCCTAGTTCCGGACTAAAAAGATTGAAAAAGTTGTCAGGAAGTGTTTCACGCATACCGGTAATTCCCCCTACTTCTCCAATTCCTAATGGGATTAACATAATTGAAAGAATAATAATCATTAATCCTTGAATAAATGTTGCATAAGCTGAAGCTACTAATCCTCCGAAAAAACTGTAGATAATAAATGCTATAGTCATTCCAAAGACTACACCATCAGTAGAGATCATATCTCCTGTTGCTACCGAAATAACTTTGCCTGCTCCTTTAAGCATTGCACCTTGTGCAAATATGAAAAATAATATTGCAAAGATGGAATAAAATAGCGCCATTTTTTTTCCGAAACGGTCTTCTACTATTTCTCCTACTGTTGTGCGTTCACTTCTACGATACCACGGAGCTATTAGCCAATAGAATGGTGTAATTACCATATTTTTCCATTGATACCATATTGAAGCAAATCCCATTTGGAAACTTGCACCGGTTTGTGCAACAAAATTTTCTGAATGTGTGCCGGCTCCAAAACCTTGGGCAATCATTATCCATTTATTAAATGCTCTATTACCTCTAAAAAAACCATCACTATTTTTCACTCGACGGGTTAACCATAAACCGTAACCAGTAATTCCAAAAAAGTAAATTAAAACAACCAATGTGTCTAACCAGTGAAAACTATTTTCCATTATTTTTCCTTATTAATATTATTTAATCAAGGTTTAAGTCTAATGCATGATCCATCATTTAACCATAATCTTTCGCAAGTTTTATTATCTCTTCTCGAAGTTTGTTTATAATTTGTTCTGTGCTGTACTTGATTTTACCCATAAGTTTTCTCCTTTAATCCTAATATGTTAAATGGATCTCTTTTTGAGGGATTATTGGTCTATGGGCGAAAATTTCGTTGCGCGAGCAAGGATTACTGTGGACATAAAAGTGGATTATATAGTTGATAATTATCATTGTTGAAAATATAGAATTTAATAATTTGATATGATACTCTTTCATCGTATTTATATAAAAAAAATCGTTCATTATAGTATGTCTAATTAAGCAAGTAACCGTTAGAGTCAAATTAATAGTAATACTTAGTACACTTTTTAAACTGATTCTATAATTTAGTATTTTAATTATAATAGAAATCAAATATAGTTTAGGGAACTATGCTTAATACGGATATATTTGGGATAGTAATTTGGACAATTATAATTGTAATCTCTCTTTCAATGATAATTTTAATTGTTACAGCAAGTATACAAGAAGGGGAAAAATACATAATAAGCAGAACACGTCATTGGAATAAAAAAAGAAGAAAAAATAAAATACGTGAAATAGAGGAACGAAATATTAAAGCTGCACCAACCCATCTTCAAATGTTAACACAGCCCGAATACATAATCCATCTTGAAAGCTTTATTCTGTTACTGGATAAGATAGACTGGCCAGTATATCCTGAAAGTTCAATTAATGCAGATGAAGTAGAAATACCGGTTTCGAGAGATGAACTTGAAGATTACGAGGAAGAGTTAGAGGAAGCAATTGAGGAGGAAGATAATCTATACAATCTTTATATAGATTATCTTCAATCAAATAATTATAAAATCAGCCAATCAGAATTATCATATGTTGTTGATTTGTATAAGAGTAAATTGAAGATTAATTAGAATTTGTTAACACTTATGATTATTCATGCTTGTCCCTATTCAAGATTCCAACCACAAAAAGGCTGATAAGATTTTTGCAATTGGAAAACCATTTAAGTCTTAGTAGTTTTAGCTAAATATTTGAGACAGACGAGCAAATACCCGCAAATCTATCCGCATTTACGGAAGAACCACGGGGGCTATAAATTCAAACTCTAATTAATTCCTAATTTATTCTCATATACTACTTTAGAAACATTTATTATTTGACTATGCCGTTCAGCTATAGCACTTATTTCGTTTGGTGGAAACGGAAGCTTTGACTGTGCTATTACGATTTCAGCTATATCTATTTTCTGGACCCATTTGGTATCGAGATCTATAAAAATATCACCGAAATAATGTGACCGGCCAACTGAAGTAATTATAACGTTAGGCATTTGCTCCACAATCATTTTAAACGAGCTTTCTCCAGAATCATAATGGACAATAGCGGTCTCTTTTTCATTTACTTTGCTCAATCCCTTCAGTTCTAAAGTTATTTCCCCATTTTCAAAATATGAACCCTCTTTAATAGCACTTCCCAAATTTACCGGGGGTTTTGAGTGCGAAGCATAATGAATTACTTTATCCCCAATTTTGTGTATGTCCTGAATTCCTTTCAGCCCGGACTTCTCCTCAGCAATAATATTACAAAATGCGTGGAAATCGATAAATGAATTATAGATTAAATATGATTTTTCAGGAGAAAACGGATTGTTACTATTATCAATCAAATTTTCAAATTTCTTGTGATCAATTCCAAAAACATAGTTGTTTGTATCCTTGGCTGAGCCTTCCAAATAAGGACGATATATCCATCCCTCAAGAGAAGGAATAGTTCTATAAATTGAATCATTTGTTTGAATTTCAAATCTTGTACATTGATAAAACTCGTTTTCGGTTTTATCACCCGGTATATATTTTAGATATAAATTATAACTGTCCTTTGTTGCTAAAGATCCATCGGGATTGAATGTTTTCACTTCAGTTTCAGAAATGAAAAATTGTTTTTCACTGCTTCTCTCTCCACCTAATTGAAAACTGCGATTAAGTATTTCTAAATCATTCGATTTTCCTTGAGCAGTAATCGCACTACTGCTTAAAATTATTAAGAATGAACAAATCAGTATTCGGTTTAATTTCATTTTAATACCCCATATTTGTAATTTTTTTTATTAGATTCTCCAAATTGTTTTAATTACTTACATTTATTACTTCTGTCTCGAAAATTGTTCTACCATATCAAGATATTCTTGAAATGCTTTCATACCTCTCTTAGTAACTTTACAAGTTGTTAACGGTTTTTTATCGACAAAATTTTTGTCAATCTTAATGTATTTTCCCTCCTCCAGTTTCTTTAGGTGAACACTTAAATTTCCTCTAGTCGTATTCACTTCTTTACATAAAGTGCTAAAATCAATTTCGTCCACTGTAACCAGCACGGCTATAATTGAAAGTCGAATTCGAGAATGTAATAATGCATCGATATTTTGATGATCGAATAGCTTACCCATTATAAACTCTCTTCCATTTTTTATAGATTATTGTCGCTGGTATTAGTTGGAGTACCAAAACCATGAATGAGAAGAAGAAATTAAGATATTGAATAGTGCTAAACAATAACCACAATCCCGAGATAATGGATGTTAGCCACCAAAGAGCGGCAAGAACTTTCATAAATTTTAGATCATTTATTACTCCAGTTAGAAAATATCCAATCGCTAAAATCCCGGAAATGCTCATAAAAAAACTTACTTCACCCATTCCAATACTAGAGAATGAAAGGATAAAAATGATGATGATGGATAAACCGCAAGCTCCCCATACGGCACCAAAAAGTTCTGAACCAAATGTTTTCACCCTGTTTTTCTTCTCAATTTTTTTGTTGGCAATTAAGTTTGCAAAGATCATAACCGCTATTAATAGTAGCCACACGTAAGGTATGTATTGTTCGAAACCATTATACCCCATCAATATTGTTAGAGGGATACCAATTGCTACAATCAATCCATTAATTATATAACTTAGACCGTTATCAACTAAAGTATGTCGGTTATTCTCTATCATCTTCTTGATATACTGAATATCTTCTTGAATCTGATTTGATTCCATCATTATTCTCCAAACAAATGTTATTAAAACTTGTTTAAAATATAAACATGTTTGTTATTATTGTCAAGCATTTATTTTTTCAACTCTATCTATAGGAAATGATGAAGTACTATTATAGCCAATAAGCTGTTTTCGTTTTTTTTTAAGGATTTTTTTAGAGAGGGTGAAAACTGGAATCCAATTATCAATTTATATGGGCATATTCTTTTAAATTATATCCCTAATTTTTCTCCGAGATCCTAAAACTATTTGATCTCGTTTTTTGGTCAGAGTTTGTAAGGAGTACAAACAGATATTTTTTTATTCCTCTGTTCCTAAAAGAAGGCTTAATTTATTTTTCCATTTTTGATATGCTTCTTCATATTTTTTTATAAGCTCGGTCGTTGGTTCAATTACGTTTAATTTTTTAAATCCAACAAAAGCTTCTTCAAATGTGGTATAAACTTTTGCACCAACTCCTGCTCCTCTTGCTGCTCCTTGTGCACCATCAGTATTATAAAGTTCTACAGTTGCTTCTGACGTATTCGCAATAGCTTCTGAAAAAAGATTACTTAGGAACATATTTGCATTACCTGCCCGCATTAAACTGACTTCTAATCCCATATCCTTCATTAAATCAATTCCATATCTAAATGAAAATGCTATCCCCTCTTGAGCAGCTCTAAGAATATGTTCTCTACTATGGTTATTAAAATTGATTCCTAAAATATGACTTCCAATATTTTGATTCTTTAATACTCTTTCAGCACCATTACCAAATGGTATCACTATTACTCCATCCGAACCAATATTTATTTTATCAGCTTGGTTATTAAGATCTTCATACGATTCATTACTTCTTATCAGTTCGTTTTTTAGCCAATTATATAGGATACCTGTACCATTTATGCAAAGAAGTACGCCTTTAATTGGTGACTCGTTTGAATAGTTTACATGAGCAAAACTATTTACCCTAGAGTGCAGATCGTATGAGTTCTCTTCCACAATCCCATATACTACTCCAGATGTACCAGCCGTTGCAGCAATTTCACCCTTATTTAATACATTTAATGAGAAAGCATTATTTGGCTGATCACCGGCTCTATAACTAATCGGGATTCCAGGTTTTAGACCTAACTCACGAGCAGCCGATTCAGTTAATTTTCCTTGTATGCTAAATGTTGGTACTATGTCGGGAATAAAACCTTTTTGAATAGCGTAATAGTCAAATACATAATCGGCAATATCGTTCTTATTAAAATCCCAAAATATCCCTTCACTTAATCCAGAAACAGTAGTATTTATCTCGCCGGAAAGTTTAAAAGCAATATAATCTCCTGGCAGCATTATCTTATATATTTTTTCATAAATTTCAGGACGATTGTTCTTTACCCATTTTAATTTTGAAGCTGTAAAATTACCTGGTGAATTAAGGCAATTCCGGAGACAATATTCCTTACCTAAATCATCAAAGGCTTTATCTCCTACTGCTACAGCTCGGCTATCACACCAAATAATCGATGGATGAAGTACTTCTTTGTTCTTATCAACCATCACTAGTCCATGCATTTGATATGAGATCCCAATTCCGGATATCTCATACATAGATGTAGATAATTTTGAAATTGCCTGTTTAGTTGCTGAAACTAAATGAGACCACCAATCATCCGGATGCTGTTCAGCCCATCCAATGTTCTGTGAAATGATCTTCATTTCAGTTTCTGGAGAAAATGCTGAACTCACTAATTCACCAGTTGAACTATCTATAATTGATACTTTAACCGAAGAACTACCAATATCAAAACCAACTAAGTAATTTTTATACATCTTTCCTCACACTATAGTTGAAAATTAAAACCGCTCTTTCTAAGTTTTTGATACGCTTTTGAGTCAAATTTATATAGACGAGCTGCTCGATGTGCTACACCCTTTTGATAATCATCTAAAGGGATTAACATGTTCAATCCAAATATTTTTTTTCTGAAATTTCTTTTATCAAAAGTTTCACCCATAATACATTCATATAGACTTTGTAATTGAGTTAAAGAAAACTTCTTTGGGAGCAATTCAAATCCAATTGGCTTTGTTCTAACTCTAAGCCTTAATTGCTTTAGAGCACTTTGGAATATTTCAGCATGATCAAAGGGAAAATTAATTTTTTCATTAATTTGCAACCATTTAACATCGGTAGTATCAACACCAGGTTTAAGAAAATGCTTTTCGGGATCTATAAGGGCAAAATATGAAACACTTATTACACGTCGAAGTGGGAATCGATCTATTTTGCTGAAAGTATGTACTTGTTCCAAATATATATTTTTTACATTACTTGTTTCTTCAAGAATTCTTACAGCTGCCTCATCTAATGTTTCAGTGTTTAATACAAAACCACCAGGCAACGCCCAGCTATCTTTATTAGGATTTCTTTTCCTTTTAATTAAAAGAACTTCTAGCTTATTATTTTCAAAGCCAAACACCACACAGTCAACAGAAAGATTTTTAATTATTTGTTTAGCAATATGAGACAAGACCTCCTCCTTGCTTAGTGTCCTTTTTACACTTTACTTATTGTATTGTTTACACTATTTAATTATATTTATTTTATATGAATTTAACAACAAAAAAGAGATAAAGTCATGGCAGTAAGCTTATCAATTGGAAGTAATGAATATTTTAAAGGGATTGGTCAAATACCTTTTGAAGGGAAAGATTCAAAGAATCCTTTAGCATTCAAATTCTATGATGCAACAAAAATAGTTGCAGGTAAAACAATGGAAGATCATTTTAGATTTGCAATTGCTTACTGGCATTCGTTAGGACCAAACGGAGGTGATCCATTCGGCAGTGATACAAAAAATTATCCTTGGCTAAGTAATTCTGATCCTATTCAAAAGGCAAAAGAGAAAATGGATGCCGCTTTTGAACTTATTACAAAATTAGGTATCCCATTTTATTGTTTCCATGATTTCGATTTAGTTGAAGAAGGAAGTTCCATAAAAGAAAATGAAGACAGATTAAAAATTGTAGTTGAGTATGCTAAACAGAAGCAAAGTGAGTCAGGAGTAAAATTACTTTGGGGAACTGCTAATTTATTTTCACATCCACGTTATATGAATGGAGCATCAACAAATCCAGATTTTAATGTACTTACATATGCTGCTACTCAAGTTAAAAATGCTATTGATGCTACAATTGAATTAGGTGGTGAAAATTATGTCTTCTGGGGCGGTAGAGAAGGTTATATGTCTTTATTAAATACTGATATGAAAAGAGAACTTGACCATTTAGGAATATTTTTAAACATGGCTAAAGATTATGGAAGAAAGAATGGTTTTAAGGGCACTTTCCTGATTGAACCAAAACCTATGGAACCCATGAAACATCAGTACGATTTTGATACTGCTACCGTTATTGGTTTCTTGAGAGAATATGATCTGCTTGATGATTTTAAATTAAACATAGAAGTAAACCACGCAACCTTAGCAAGTCATACATTCCAGCATGAATTACAAATTGCAGCTAATGCTGGACTATTAGGAAGCATGGATGCTAACCGTGGAGATTATCAAAATGGTTGGGATACAGATCAATTCCCTATTAACATTTACGAAATAACTGAAGCTATGTTAGTAATTCTTCAGGCTGGAGGCTTTAAAACCGGTGGAGTTAATTTTGACGCAAAAACGAGAAGGAACTCAACTGATCTTGAAGATCTATTCATTAGTCATATTTCCGGTATGGATGTTTTTGCCCGTTCATTGTTGATCGCTGATAATATTCTGAACAATTCTGACTATCTGAAACTAAGAAAAGAAAGATACTCCAGCTATGATAGTGGAAAAGGTAAAGAATTTGAGAATGGAAACTTATCACTTGAAGATCTTAGAGAAATTGCAATTGCAAATGGTGAACCAAAAATAATTAGCGGTAAACAAGAACTATTTGAAGCAATTTTGAATAATCATATTTAACAGAAAAACAAGTAGTGTATAGACTATTATTTTTCAAGATTTAAAATCCTTGTTATGTGAACAATAATTATGTATTTTATTAAAAGTTAGTTGAGTTGACCAATGATTAACTTAATAGTAATAACACTTCTTTTGATGATACTCCAACCTGAAAAGGATCCCTATTCAGAGCAAAGGCTAAATATGGTTCAACAGCAAATTGAGAGGCGCGGTATAAAAGATAAGGCCACTCTAGAATCAATGAAAAAAGTCAAAAGACATTTATTTGTACCAGAGGGATTTGAAGATTATGCTTATAGGGATAGTCCGTTAGCCATTGGATATGGACAGACAATTTCACAACCTTATATTGTCGCTTATATGACCGAAATAATAAAACCCAAACCAAGCTATAAAGTTTTAGAAATCGGGACGGGATCCGGCTATCAAGCAGCTGTACTAGCAGAAATTGTTGACTCAATGTTTACCATTGAAATAATTAAAGATCTAGGAATGGCTGCAACAGATAGACTTCAAAAGCTTAGATATCACAATGTGTTTGTTAAAATTGCAGATGGTTATTATGGATGGGAAGAGCATGCTCCTTTTGACGCAATCGTAGTAACAGCAGCTAGTGAATTTATTCCACCACCCCTCATCAAACAACTGAAAAATGGTGGTAAAATGATTATACCTATTGGATCACCTTTTATGGTGCAAAACTTGACCCTTATTCAAAAGAAGGGAGAGAATATTACAACAAGTAGTGTAATGCCAGTTCGTTTCGTGCCATTTACAAGAAAAAATTAGCATTTACCATGCAGAGGCGTATTCATTATTCAATCGCTCTACTCTCAGTATCAATTATTGCTTTTCAAATAGCATTAATTCAGATACTTTCAATTCTGCAGTGGTATCATTTTGCATACATGGCTATTTCTATAGCGCTTCTGGGTTTTGGTGCTTCTGGAACTTTCTTAGCACTCTTTAAAGAAAAGTTAATAAATATTTCTGACCATATTCTACCCATATTGATGATTACCTCAAGTATTTCTATGGCACTAGTTGTCAGGATTTCACAGATAGATCTTATAAAATTTGACACCTATTTATTATTTTCTGAGTCATCACAAATTTGGAAATTATTATTAACCTACATCCTTTTTATTATTCCATTTTTCTTATCGGCATTAGCAATAGGAATTATCTATGTAAAATTCTCGGAGTCGATCAGTATATTATATTTTTTTAGTCTTGTAGGATCTGGTGTTGGCGGAATTTTAATTATTGGATTAATGTGGATATTTTTCCCTTCTGAAATTCCTACCTTTATTGCTATCATTCCATTTATATCAGGATTGCTTCTCATCCAAAAAAAGAATTGGATTGTTGCTATCCCCTTTATTTTTGTAGCTTTAGTCATTCTACTTTTTAGTTTAAATTATCCTCAAAAACTGCTTCCCTCTCAATTCAAGTCTTTCAGTAAAACCATGAACCTACCAGAAGCAAAGGTAATAGAAGAGAAAAACAGTCCTTATGGATTTGTACAATTAGTTAATTCACCGGCATTGCGATTTGCACCGGGATTAAGTTTAAAATACACAGATACACTTCATTCTGTAAGTGCCATTTTTAACAATGGGGATTGGTATGGTCCGGTGCTTAATCCTAATAGTAGTAATCAATTTAGATTTATGGATTTTACAACTCAAGCACTACCATATTATGCATGGGAAAATGAAAGTGCACTAATATTGCAGTCAGGGACAAACTATCGAGCCTATTATTCTGTGTTAAAAGGGATAAAAGATGTAACTGCAGTTGAACCTAATCATACTGTAGTTCCTTTAATAGAAAATCTAATCCAAAACACTGTAAATCTCGAATCATGTTACGGAAATGTGACAGTGATCAATCAGAGCACAAGAACTTTTCTTCAATCAAACACTGTTAACTATGATCTAATCACCTTTGCAACTATTGGTTCATTTGGAGGAAGTTCTGGTTTGTACGCTTTACAGGAAGAGTATGATATTACCAAAGAGGCATTCTTCGATGCATGGAATATACTTAATGACGATGGTTTGCTCAGTTTAACATGCTGGATGGATTATCCTCCCCGTAAGCCTTTAAAAGTTCTGGCAACTCTGGTAGAGATGATGGAGGAAAGTGGAATAGATAATCCATCGAAACATATCTGCGCAATTAGAAGTTGGAGTACTATTACATTCGTTGTTAAAAAGAGTAAATTAATACCAAAGGAATCTACACTAATTAGAAATTTTTGTAACGATTTATCTTTTGATATTGTCCTGCTCCCAGACCTTGAAAATTCTGAGAGAAATAAATATAACATACTTCATGATGAAAACTTTTTCCAATATATAGATAAGATTTTATCAAAAGATCGCGAGATTTTTTATCAGAACTACACATTCAATATAAAACCAGCGGAAGATAACAGACCATACTTTTCACAATTTCTAAAGTTTTCCCATCTTAAAAGTCTGAAAGATAATTTTAACTTACAAGCAATACCATATTTTGAATTAGGATATATAATTGTGATCCTAACCTTTCTTCAAATAGTGATCGCTGCATTGATCTTGATCATCCTTCCACTTTTTAAACTTGGCTGGAAGGGAGAGAAAAAATCTTGGACGGTTTTATACTTCATGGGAATTGGTTTGGGGTATATGTTTGTTGAAATTGTATTTGTTCATAGATTTATTCTTTATTTGGGTAATCCTATTTATTCTGCTACTGTTGTTATAAGTGCAATGTTAATTAGTTCCGGAATCGGTAGTTATTATAGTGATAGAATAAATTATGTTAAGAAGAATATTAAACATATTTTCACTCTGATCATTGCCCTTCTTATTTTATATCCCTTTTTTCTCAGCCCACTACTGGATTTAACTATCTCGTATTCAGAACCTTTGAAATTTTCACTATCATTTTTAATTATAGCACCTCTATCATTTTTTATGGGAATACCCTTCCCTTCTGGAATAAAGTATCTATCCAGAACACAAACTAAAAATATTCCTTGGGCAATTGGGATTAACGGATGCTTCTCCGTATTTGGAACTGTATTGGCTACGATTATCTCAGCGGAGTTAGGTTTTACTTGGGTTATTGTATTGGCAGCATTTGCATACTGCATTTCACTTTTAACAGAGATAGTTCATCGATTATCTTGAATTATCATTAAGGGATATTGAAAAACGTGTCTTAAATTGATGGTAATTATTTAAATAACTATATCCTGGTAATAGTATTTATAGAATAATCTCTAAGTTTTTTATCAACATATTTAGCCTTAGGTAAGATAGATTCTAATTTATTCCAATATCGTTTGCTATGGTTTTTATGAACTGTGTGACATAATTCATGAAGTATAACATAATCGATCAATTCATCAGGTAAACGCATAAGATGAATGTTTAGATTAATATTATTTCTAACTGAGCAACTTCCCCACCTTGATTTTAAATTCTTACAAAAAACTTGATGATAATCTAATCCAAACTTTTTCGATAAATGATCAACTCTTAATGGAAGATATTCTTTCGCTTCTTTTTGTAATGCCCGTTCAATACCTTTCCGAATTGAGGATTGTACATCATCGGATTTAATATCAATGGGACTAGGATATTTTACTGAAATTTTACCATTTCGTACTACAACTGAAACTTCCCCGTTTCCTTTCTTTTGAATTTCTAATCTATATTTACGTGTTGTAAAATCTGTGGTTTCATCATAAACAACTTTTTTACTTTCATAATTTTTAATCTTACCTATACTTTTCTTAATCCATTCTTTTTTTGATAGAGCAACTTCCTCGGCAACCTTATAGCTTACGTAGTATGGAAAAGAAACGACAATTCCTTCAAACGGTTTTATACTAATATTGATCTTCTTAGCTCTTTTAGATTTCCTAAAAAGTACTTCCCCAATATCATGTAAATGAATGTTCCTAGTAGGTTTCAACTGAACAATCCTTCATTTGAAAAAACTGTAAGTAAAAATAGAATTAAATTATGTCTATTACCAATATCCATAATTATAAAAGCCGATTTATCACATTTATCGGTTTACCATTTACAAATGCCTTCACATTCTCAACAGCTATCGACATCAATCTCTGCCTTGAAGCTTGAGTCGCCCAAGCAATATGCGGTGTTATAAAACAATTTTTTGCATTCAAGAGAGGATTATCTACTGACGGCGGTTCTGTTGAAAGCACATCCAACCCAGCGCCAGCAATCATATCACTATTCAGTGCATTGGCTAAATCATTTTCATTTACGATTGGTCCCCTACTTGTGTTTATCAAAAATGCACTATTCTTCATTTTAGAAAGTTCCTTTAGTGTAACCATATTCTCGCTTTGATCATTTAAAGGTAGATGAAGGGTAACAATGTCAGAAAGCTCAAGTATGTTGGTTAAAGATTTTTGTTTTATATATTCTTCTGGTTCATTAACCACACTCCTATTATAAACCAAAATCTCCATTCCAAATGAATTTGCTAATTTTGCAACTTCATTTCCAATTTGGCCATAACCAATTATGCCCAGTGTTAGGTTATGCAATTCGATAAGTGGTTTTTTCCAGTAGGAAAAGTCTGGATTACTACTCCAATCACCCTTTTTTACACTATTCGAATGTAAACCAACATTTAATGTCAATTCCAAAATCATTGCAAAAACCATTTGGGCAACTGATTTTGTTGAGTAAGATGGTACGTTTGTAACAACTATATTCTTTTCAGCCGCTTTCTCTATATCAACAACATTAAACCCTGTAGCTAATACTCCAATATATTTAAGATTTGGCAACTGGTTCAAAACATCTTTTGTAAGAACGGTTTTATTAGTCAAAATTATTTCAGCATTTTCTGCTCTTTCAATAATTTCATCGTATTTGGTCCTTTCATAAATAGTTGTCTCACCAATATCATGAAGTTCTTCCCAAGATAGGTCACCGGGATTTAATGTATATCCATCTAAAACAACAATATTCATTTTATACCTTCCTATTCAAAAATCAAAGTTCCAAAAAACTGTGGTAAATGAAAATTTGGAGTTGGGTGATCAACTATATTCCATGTGAGCCAATGTGGATGTGAAGTTTTATCAGCGCACTTATAAAAATTTGATTTCCATACTGTCCCAGAAGTTGGTTTTTGTGACTCAGAATACTTTTTGATTAATTCTAAAGGGATTTTATATTCAACAAACCAAGTCAGATTTTCCTCAATCTCACTACTGATTATTCTTGGTAAAGATGACATAATCATTACATCTTTATAATCATCAACCTCTATTGGTGTTTTTATTTTTCTATCATATGATTTGAAGTTAAATAGTTGTACTCCTCCACAATTAGTCTCGACATTAAAATAACCATTTTTTACATTTTCGCTTGGAGTAAAAAAGAATTCCACACAACTATCGTTACAAACACTACCTTGATACTCTTCAGTTATAGACTTAATATATTTATCTTTTACCTTAAATATTACATAGATGAAATCTTCTGAATAAAGCAATTTTACGTAGACATTTGGAAAGTGGTCTGGTTTCGATCCCATAAAATTCTTAAGATGGATGGAATCAGTTATTTCCCAAATTTGTTTGTTCCAATCAGCGTCTATCTTAAAATCATTTTCTATTTTCTTTATTCGGTATTCCAATTTTTCTCCAATTACATATATAGAATAGAAATATCAATTTGCTAATCTCTTGAATGATTTAAACAATGCTTGTGTTCCATCACTCCCCTCATCATTTGCTTGATTACTCTTATACATTTGATGTACTAATGAAAGAGCCGGCAATGGCAAATTGATTTTTGAAGCTGCCTCTAAAACCAACCGCAAATCTTTTTGCTGTAAATCTATCATGAATCCAGGTGCAAAATCTTCGTCAACCATTTTAGGACCAAGATTAGCTAATTGCCATGAGCCGGCAGCACCTCCTTTTGTTGCTTTAATCATTGTTTGTGCATCTACTCCCGACTTTTGAGCAAACAGAACAGCTTCGCTCACTGCCATATTCGTCACAGAGACCAATATTTGATTGCACAATTTTACAACTTGTCCCATTCCATTTGTACCGGTATGTGTAATTGTCTTACCCATTGCATCAAAGACCGGCATACATCGTTTTAATACACCAGCTTCACCCCCTACCATTATAGCTAATGTACCATTAACTGCTCCTGTATCTCCTCCACTTACAGGTGCATCCAGCATATCAACATCTTTCTCTTTTAACTTTGCAGCGATCTCCTTTGTAACTGATGGTGAAATGGTGCTCATATCTATTACAACACTTCCTTTGTTAACACCATTAATCACGCCTTCATTACCAAGAATAACTTCCTCTACATCATTTGAATCTGAAACAATTGTAATTATTATTTCTGAGTTTTGAGCGACTTCCAAAGGTGAATTCACAGCAAGTGCACCAGCATCTACTAAATCCCTCATCTTTGATTTTGTCCTATTGTAAACAA
>JBDLIN010000065.1:0-16764 GCA_039714835.1 Bacteroidota bacterium
TCATCATCATTTCGACCAGATTCTTCTAAAGCCAGTTTAACCAATCGCTCTGTTGAAATGTCAATATCTAAAAAAAGTGCTTTTTTCTCTTTCGCAAGTTTTTTCCCGTACGTAGTTTTCCCAGAGGCCGGACTGCCGCATATTATAAAAGCTTTATACATATATTAAATTCAAAATAAATTTCACTAAAAATAATTATCAATAAAGGTATCAAAAGAAACTTTTTCGTTTTATCAATCCTTTCTAAGTCACTTAGACCTTAAATATAACAACTAGTTCGAAGCAATTCCAATATTGATCCTACGAGAATCGCTCCTACCATGATCATCCACCACACCAATCTGAAAAACTCCCGGTTTCAGTGACCAGTATTGTGTTAGGTTTGGATTGGCTTTACCAATATATTTTTCATCTACAAACCAATATACTTCTTTCACATCAGCATCAAATATTCCTTTTAGCGGAAGATTATTAAAAGTATCTTCACCCTGTTGAAGCATGTATTTTGTATCTTTTAATGGTGAAACAATTTCAGGGGAAGTGCCTGTTGCTGATATCATTTCGAAGTTTTCTTTTGGATCAAACGGTGGCGGAACTTTTCTTGGAATACCTGCTCTTCGAAATAATAATAATAAATCAGTTGGCCAAAATTCATAAACCTCTTTTTTAATATGTTTTCCCTTCTTCTTGAATGTTCTGTAGCCCGTTCTACTATCGACATAAATCTCTCTACATATTTCACATTTTGTTATTGGGGATTTTCCTGGGATATAAAGTGTCGGTACTTTACGAGAACAATGCGGATGAGCTATTTGTCCGGAAACATCACAAATATCGGTACGAACAATTGTTGGTAGTAAATTTTCTAATTCATCATATTCTTCAGGACTTCCTATTTCTGGTAGAATTGAATCTATTATTTCAAACATAAGGGGTGTAGCAAGATACCGCCCATTAAATGAAGGATTTCCATAACCATTGAAATTCCCCAACCAGACCGCCAAAATATAGTGATCGAATATCCCTATTGACCAGCTGTCTTTAAATCCAATTGATGTACCGGTTTTATATGCAACCGGTTTTTTTTCATAATTATTAACCGGAACTTGTAATGCTGATGGTTTAGGATTTTTTCTGAGTATCCTTTTAATAAGAAAACATACTTCTTCGCTAAGAAGTTCTTTTTGTTTATCCAACAATTTGCTTTCAGCATCAAATGAATCTATTATTTTTCTATAACTGCCGTTGTTGGCAAGAATTCCGTAAAATTCCACTAATTCTTCCATACTAAATTCTGCACTACCTAAAACAATAGATAGACCATAATGAATTTTACTTTTCAAATCTCCTGCACCAGTTTTATAAAGAAAATCATATAAGTCTCGCTCTTTTAGACGTGATGCTAATGATACTGCTGGGATATTTCTGCTAGTAACCAGTGCTTTCCATGCTTTCATTGGCCCTTTAAAATCACGCTCATAATTATCCGGTGAATACTCCGAGAAACTGGTTGGTGCATCTTTTAACATGGTCATCGGATGGATCAATCCCTGCTCCATCGCTAAAGCATAAACAAAGGGTTTTAAAGTTGAACCGGGAGATCTTCTAGCTTTTGTTCCATTAACTTGTCCTTCAATTTCATCGTTATAAAAATCTGCTGAACCTAAACTTGCAAGTATCTGCATATTATCAGAATCTACCAAAAGAACAGCAGCATTCTTAACACCTAATATTGTTTTTCGCTGAATATATCTTTTCGTTAAACTTGAAATAATATTCTGTAATTTTAAATCAAGAGTACCATGAATTTTTTGCTCATCTTTATATTTTTCAAGTAAAGAGACTGAATAATGTGGCGCATTAAATGGAACATGATACTGTACATTTATAGGCATATCTATATGTACTGAATTATTGATATGTTCTGAATGTTCCTTAATCCATAATTTATAAAGTCTTTTGCGTGCATCCACTAAGTTATTATTAACTGTTTGAGCTTTCGGGTGATACGACGATGGATTTTGAGGTAAGACGCTTAGAAATAGCGCTTCATGTAGAGTCAGGTCAATTAAATTCTTAGAAAAAAAAATCTGAGAAGCGGCAGCAAATCCTTCTATATTTCCACCACAAGGTGCAATATTTAAGTATGCTTCAAGAATATCATTTTTTGAATAATACAGTTCAAAATATAAGGCATAAAATATTTGCTTGGTCTTTCCCCATATAGTTTTGGTTTTGAGATTGTAGAGAAGCCTAGCAAGCTGCATTGTAATGGTTGAACCGCCTATTTTCCTCTGTCCGTGGATATAGGTCTGATAAAATGCATTAAATAGTGAAATGGGATTTACACCGGGATGATAATAAAAATATTTATCTTCTTTAAGCAGAATAGTTTCTTTAATTAATGATCCGGCAGAATTGAGGTGTGTATAGATTCTATACTTTTCATCTTCTGAAAGTGTGATCCTTAACACTTCCCCATTACGATCAGATACAATCTGTGAAAAACCTTTTTCATTAAGTATTTCACCGGTTGGTTTAAATACGAAATATATTATTAGTAAAAAAAGGCAACCCCCAGATACATAAAGAAGGGGGCGCTTAAATTTATTCAACAACAATTGGCTCCTGTGGTGAAAATCCATAGATTGTTTTATCGTACATTGATTCAGCATATATTGGAGGAACAGTAAACGAACCTTTATTTATAGCTCTAACCTTATATATAAATTCAGAAACACTTGGTCTAACAGTACCATAAACAACCAATCTATCTTCACGGATATCTGTATGATCCGGATTCCATGTCCCGCTCAAATTTTTGCGAACAGAAGTTGGTACAGCTTCAAGTCCCGCCGGAAGTAAATCAACGATAGCAATATTGTAAAGATTTTTATCATTTAAACTTCTGAATTTAAGATGTACTTCTACTTCATCACCTAGTGAAACTTTATTCACTACATTACCATCTTCATCAGTAAACTCACGGAAGATCTCAATACCGTTAGCTACTCGTTTCTCCGGAAGTGAAGTATCAAATCCACCTTGAACTACTTGGTAATACAGATGGAAATCTTCCTTATTTGTTATTTCTAATTTTTCAGAATGTTCGGAAAAGTCAACTGTCAGGAATTGACCAGATGGCAATAGCAGCATTTCTTCCGATTTATCATGCAAGATTTGTTTAACCAAAACTTCTCCAGCTTTGGGCTCTCCTGCAGCCTTCGAATATGCGGTTAAAGCCATAATCGTATAGGATGAAGTGATTGTGTTATAATATCTGTTTTTAAGGAAAGAAGCCAATTCACTGATGATACCTGCGGAAACATCCTCCAACATTTCTGGTGAATGTTCAGATAACAGATACAGCAATTGTGCATTCTGAATAAAGTCATTGTAAAAATGCCATGATGAATGTGTTTTCATTGGTTTTTCAATAACCTGATCAAAGATTGAGTTTGCCTCTCCGTTTTGTTTCATAATTTTGTATGATCCAGCTAAATAAGCACCCGTTAATTCTTCTTCCCAATTGTATTTTATTTTTTCTAAACTTTTTCTTAGGGTAGCAATATAATTTGTAGTTATAATTTCATTCTGCGTAAGGATATAAATAGCATAAGCCTGAATACGCAAATCTTTCAGCTTTTTTCTCTTCTCCCCAGCAATACTTTTTAAAGCAGAGATCGCATTATTATAAAGATTTTCTGATACATAGTAGCCAGCCTTTTTACATTCAGTTATAAATTGCATACCATAAACAGTAATAAAATCAGAAGTATGTGAATTAGCTGCCCAGATACCAAATTTACCATCTGTATTTTGCCTTGCCTGTAACACCTTTAAGGCATATTTTACTTTTTCTGATGCTTTATTAGGCTTTATTCCGAAACCTGTAACTTCATTTAGATAAAGATATGGGAAAGCTTGACTAACCACTTGCTCTGAGCAGCCATATGGAAATCTGTCGAGATAAGTTACCAATCCCTTAGATAATCCCAAAGGTAGAAAAGATACGGAAGTATTCAATACACGATAATCTTTATATAACTGCCGCGGTGTTTCAACTTCTATATCATCGTTCTGCAATACTCCAGTAGTTATACGAGTTTGATATGGTACTGCAGGTCGAACACTTAAATAAGATTTTAATTTAGCAGTCTCCTTTTTACCGGTAGCACTAAAAGTCAATTCTGCACTTCCAGGTAAATTATTCGCTTTTACACTAAATGTTAACGTAGTATCACCATCTTCATCAATAAATAATTTTCTATTCTTATTATATACTTTTAGATGTGGAGTACTTGTTACAGAGAGATTCACTTGTGATTTCTTGCCAGATCCGGCAACACTATTTGTAACTGTAACCGTTACAAGGAATGAATCTTGGGGAGCAGCAAACATCGGAACATTAGGACTAATTATATAAGGATTTTTAACAATCGCCTTTTCTTCATATGTACCAATTGCATCTTGAGAAACAACAACAGCCATCACACGTAGAGTTCCATTAAAATAGTCAGGCACTGTGTAATTCAAGGTACGCTCTTTTCCATCACTATTTAAAAGACCTGACCAATAAACAACCGGCTTATGTTGTTTTCGTTTGAATGGATTCAGATTTTTTGAAATATCATCAAACCCTGTACCTCCACCAGTTGCAGAATTTAATTGAAATAATTTGAATTCGGGAAGAATCAAATCAAGTAATTGTGAGGTTTTTACTTCAAGAGCACGTTTTTTAAAGAAATGTTCAAGCGGATCTGGTGTATTATATCCTGCCACTTGCAGAATTCCCTCATCAACCGCAAAGATAGCAATTCTACCAGGTTGGGAAGTTTTATATTTAATTGGGAACACCTTACCAGAGCGTGCTTTATCAGGAATATCGATTGATATTGAATTCATCCTGTTCTTCTTGCTAACTGAGAAAGGTGCGATACCATAACTCAATGGACTCATGTAAATCTCTTTAGAATCAGTTGCTCGTACAAAGGAAACATTGATATAACCGTTTCCTTCAAGTTCACGAGGCAATCTGATTTTTTTTATAAAAGAGTTACTTTGGCTTTTAAACCATTGTGATGCATAAATTTTATCGCGCTCAATTGTTATTAAACCGGCTCCCTTGTAAGGTGCCTTCACATATATTTCTATTTCTTCGCCAGGCTTATAATCTTTTTTGTTAAGCTTAATTTCAAGTTCAGCAGTTTTATCCAACGAACGTGTTATATTACCTTTACCGACAACTGAAAATAAAATTCTCGAAAACTGAATCCCCTCTGAATTCTGAATCAACAATTCATATTCACCAGGCTCATTTGTAGGTAGTGTATAATCGAGACCATTTGCAGAAATGCTTTTTTCAGTTTTTGATACAAATACTTTTTTAGGTGCTGATTTATAAGCAAAGGTTTCATTTGGTAATTTTGTAAGAACAGATACATGTTGAATTTGGTTAAGTATAAACTCTACTTTTGAAACTGCTATCTTTTTTAATTCCGGATTGATTGCTATTACTTTCAACTTACGTTCAGAGTTTTTATAAATATAGTTCAGATCACCGTTGGCTTTTGTCCCAAGTAAATACGATAAAGGTGAAACTAAAATTCTTGATTCGGTAGACACATTTCTACCTCCCTCCTTTTCGAAACCGTCCGCCCAAAATGAGAGTGTATAGGTAGCATCCTCAAATCTTGTAAGATTAAAATCGAAAAATGCTTTACCCTCTTTGTCAGTAGTTTTCTCTGGTAATGTTTCTGTAAAAGATTTTCCCGTTGTTAACGGATCATTAAACATAAAATCCTTATACTGTTTAAACCACATCCTTCCAGGTGAAAGTGACATTTTTGCTACAATCCTATTCCCTCTTGCGGGTGATCCGAACAGATTATTTAGTGTTACTTGTCCAGTCAAATTATCTGGTGAAACCCAAGCGAGATCTGAAACACCCGGGAAATTACTTGCAATAGCTAAACGGTCTGGTAGAAATTCTTCAACTTTAATAGTTGTTGATCCAATGTTTTTATAACGTCGATTTTTTCTAATCGTATAAAGGTTAATTTGATAAGTACCAGTTGGTGAAGAGCTTTCTGTTCTATAATTCAATTCATCAAAACCACTTGGTGAGAGTTTATACTTTTTCTTATAAATCTCAACTCCCCTTGAATCAATAATAGCTGCTTCAAGAGGTGTTCCAGCTAAAGTCTTACTCCAATCTCCTCTTTTAACAATCATTCCAATGTTAAATTCATCCCCTGGACGGTAAATGCCGCGTTCAGAAAAGAGATAACTATTAATTTTACTTGGATGCGTTGCGCCATATACTCCTCCTACATCAAATCTTGAATAATTAAGCCACCTGCCAGGTGCCTCAACCGGCAAAAATGAGAGATCATTTCCTTTGGAAATAATATAAACTGTAGCAGTTTTTTCTCTTTTAAAACTCCTTAAAGAAGGTAAGCTAACACGACCATTTATATCAGTGTATGAAGAAAGGATAGGGATACCATTCTTTCCCAGTACCTGAACTTTTGCATTCCCTACCGGCAATCCTGTAGAAGTAGATTGTACAAAAAGATCATGAGTATCATCACTTCCGTCTTTAACAAGAACTCCTAAATCACTTATCATTATCAGACGTTTATCACCGAGTGATTTTACTCTTTTGTGTTTTCTGTCATATTCTCTAATTTCAAAAAAGAAAACGCCATTTTTTACTCTACCACCAGCATCAGGTTTTAAATATTTTGAAAAATTGAAAGAAAAATAGTTCGCTTCTCCTGGTTCTCCTACATGCAGGGATCTTTCTTCATAATAGTTTTCAACAAAATTATCTTCATCGAAGTAATAGTTTCTGAATTCTATATTTTTCAAATCGCCATATGATTGAGTAATTAAGTGATTTAGTTGATCCGGCTGAACTCTACCGATACGGAATTGTATATCTTCAACACCTTGTGATACTAAGGATACTTTTTTCTCTCCAGTTGAAGAAAGGATAATTCCATCATGCATTATTTCAAGCTGTTTTGGGTAGTTAGCAATCCTTATTATTCTATCATAATCTAAAGAGAGATTATATTTACCGTAGAAAGGGGTTCCTTTTTTCAGTTTTACATAAATGTATTTTCCCGGTTCAACATTTATTTTAAAACTGTTCATGGATTCATATTCAAGTTCTGTTTCAACTGGTGTCAGTGCTGCTTTTGTGGAGTGTTTAATTACTTCAGGGCCTACCATTGCCGGATCCGACCATCTATAATCCTCAATTCTACTTGAACCGAATGTTTTAGGTTTGTCTTTTGGTAAAATCCAGACTTCCATATTTTTTTTCAAATCTTCTGATCTAGCTTTCCCTTTAGAATTAATAACAAGTATTTGTTCAAGTTTGTAGTCATCATTTCTAACAAGTGTCTGTGAGACTGAACCGATTTTAATAAAATTTGTTATTCCTGGAACAGTTACTTTTGAAGAAATTTCTACGAAACTTTTATTCCCATTTAATGAAGTTTCAACTCTTTCTTTGATGGTTAGTTGCATAGTTACATCATCATCCGGCATCGGTAAACCTTCTGAAAGGATATATGCCTCTCCGAAAAAATCATCATATGTAACTTTCACGGTATAATTGCGATCCTTAAAATTTTCAATATCTTCATCAATTTTATATGGACGAAGGGTTATTTTATTTATAAATGATTCAGGTTTAACAGGATGGGAAAATTTCACAGTTGCTGCAATTTGTTTCAAATCTTCATTAACAGGATCAATATAAAATTCATTTGAGATAATAGTCAAATTAAATGAGGGTGTCTTTATTGTACCTTCATATTCTTTTAACAATATATGCGGAGGAAAAAGATTTTCGTTCATTTTTATAGTATACTCTGTACCGGCTGGCCAATCACTTGCAGGAGTAAATTGAAGATGATCATCCTTAATCCATTTCCATTCACCAGGCATATGAGGATTTATTTCTATCCCTGTAGAAATTTCCTTTTGAACATCCTCAAGTCTTGCCGCAGAACCATTAAATCTTACATTTATAGGATCAGGGATTGCATTCTTTTCTAATAGAGTTAAACCAGGAGCTTCAAATGTTACTGCAAGTTTTTTTGGTTCCGGTTGATATGATTGCCAAATTTTGTAGCTAAAAAATATTACTAGTAAAATAATTGTAGCAATTAAAATACCTTTAGTAGCTTTTGGTTTTTCAGCAGAGAACTTATTGAATTTTTTAACTGCAAGATGAAATATTTTTTTTATCCATTGCCAAATAATTATGATAAATTTAGGTGGATGGTAAGTAAAAGAACCAAAAATTGACCGAAGTACACTTGCAAATTTTTTTAAAATATCCATTCTCATCTCCGAATAATCTTAAATATTTAAGAACTGTTAAGTTGATATTTAATATAAACTATATTAAAAATACTAAATAAATATTCATATGTATAATGTATGATTCAATCAATAAAACCGAATAACCTAACAATTACCCTCCATCTATAGATTGTAGATTTAACATTTGATGGATTTAAATCTACCTATAACAACTGACTGTTGCAGTAATTAATTTGATGATCTATTTTTGTAGTAATTTATTAAAAGACCTATCACAGCCCCAATTATTCCGAATTTCACGTAGCCAAATGGGAATGCAATAAATATCATTCCTACCTCTTTTAGTGGTCCTTGAAAAACAGTAACTATCGAAAGAAAGGCTAACAATCCAATAGCTAATAATGAAGTTAAAACAAATGCTCCAAGAACTGCTGCTTGAACTTTTTGATGCTGCTTAGTTATGGTAAAAACAAATGCAAAAATAATAGCTCCTCCAGTGCACCACAAAGACATACCAATAAATTCTAAAATTGTTTCAGCATCTTTATGAACTGCAATTATGCTTAAGCACCATTGTACTAAAACAGTTAACCATATAATTTTTTTAGTATTCATAATCATCACATAAAATGGAGTTGCAAATAATCACTACCTAAATTACCTGCACTCTTTTATAAGAACCTCCTGCCCAATTGACGAATTTGTTCGTTTTATACAAATTGAGTTGCTAATAATGTTAACTTTTCTTACTTCTGTCAAGAATATTTTCATTATCCAATAATTTATGTCCTTCAAATACCGTTAGTACTTCGATTGAATTCTTTTTGAATAAGTACACAATTCTATAATTTTTATATAATATTTCTCTTATCTGCTCAATTGATAATTCTGGAACAACTCTTCCTTTTTGTGGGGAATCGATTAATTCCTCGACTAAAGAAATTATTTTATCTGTTAATCCAATTGCAGCTGATGGATTATCATGAAATATGTACTCTTCTATTGATTGGATATTAGTGAGCGCCTCTTTTGTCCATTTAATTTTCATTATGATTTCACAGTTCTATGTTTCTTCAACTCATTCTTCAATTGAGATGTAGAAAATACTTCACCTTTCTCGGAATCTGATAATCCTCTTAAAATTGAATTAATAAACAATTTTGTTTCTCTGAGTTTATCAAATTCTTTTGGGGAAATTAAAACTCCTGCAGGTTTTCCATTTTGTGTTATTATAAGAGAATTTTTACGGATTTGAATATCTTTAAGATATTTTGCTAAACTTGATTTAAATTCCCCAACTGGAATTATGTCACTGGAAACTGAAATATCCTTCATTTTAAAGCCTTTAAATTATGTCTTAATTATAGACTTAATTTAGTCCAATATTATGACTTTATCAATATTTTTTTTACTTAACGTTTTAATTTCGGGTTTTATAAAAGCAAAGACGTTTTTAAAGAAAAACTGCTGCAACTAATGCGACCACTACGCCGTATACCAGCATGGCTCTAACTGTTCTTTTTAAAATGTAACCTTCAATATTTACAAGAGACAATACCGAAGCGATAGCAACAATATTATTGATACATACCATGTTGCCCATGGCACCGCCCACGGACTGCATGGCAAGAACAGTGGTTCTATTCAGAGATAACTCTGTTGCAATGGCATCCTGAATACCTCCGAACGTTAAGTTGGATATGGTATTGGAGCCGCTGAAGAAAGTACCTAAAGCTCCTAAAAACGGTGCAGCGTAAGTCCACATGGAACCGGTGAGTTCTGCTAAATGGTTCCCGATAGCAGTTACGGCTGATTGTTCTTTTCCCATCATCATGAGGTTCACAAAAACAAGTGCTCCAAGTAATGCCAAAGTAGGGTCTTTCATTTTTGCCACTGTTTCTTTGAATACTGGTTTTGTTTTTGAAGAAACACCACATAGAAAAAATGCGACTATTGAGATCAGTACAAATGGCAAAAGAGATGGTACATACAATATGGCATGGCTCCATGAGACTGATGTACCGAAAATACTATCGAGACCTACAACCAGAGCAGGGCTAATGGTGATGTTACCCAAGAATCCAAAGCTGCTAACAAGTGCCGGCTCTGTCATAGTGATTAGCTGTTTTATTCCAAGTTGCGGAATACGAGTTAGGACAAGAAGAAGTATTGTTCCCCACAGTGGAAATGTTGCTGTAGCCAGGTTTAGTCTGGCCTTGGGTTGGTCAACTTTAGTTGTATCGGTATATGAGATTGATTTTTCAACTTCATCTGATTCTTGAAGTTCAATTGCTTCTTTTGAAAGGCCAATACCTTTTTGTGCTAGTAACACAGATACCAGTAATCCTATCGTACCACCTACAAGGGATGGAAATTCGTAGCTGTAATTAGCGAGTATAATGTAAGGAGCTACTGTCGCAATTATGCTTAAAAGAATAAAGAGCCAATTTTTTAAAACTCCACGAGGTTTCACTACAAACATTAACGCAATAGGAGGTATAAATAACGCTGCAGCGCTGTTCATGATAGCGGACTTGAATCCAATGGTTAAGGTTTCCATTTCCGTTAATGAAATAGCAGAAAATCCAAACCATGTTGGTGTTCCAACGGCTCCAAAAGAAACTGGTACACTATTCATAATGAGTGTTAAAATAGCTACCCGTATCGGTGAAAATCCCAATCCAACAAGTACAGGTGCCGCAATGGCCGCTGGGGTTCCAAAACCACTGGCTCCTTCTATCAAAAAAGGAAACGCCCAACCCACAATCATAAGTTGAGCAACTTTGTTTGTTGAAATAGTATTCAGCCACTCTTTTATTACACTGAGACTTCCAGTAGCTTCCATGGTCCGAAAAAGAAAAATTGCACCGGCTATTATTAGTATGGGGGTCCAGGCAACAAGTAGACCTTTAACAACAGTGGCATGTATAAGATTAGGGTCTTGTCCAAAAATCAACAGCATGATAAAGTAAGTAACAAAAGCTGTAATCGGTAATGCTTTTGATGATGCCATGCTGTTTTTTTTGACCATCAAATAGATGAGCAACAGAATTGGAAAGTAGGAGAAAATTAACGTCAGCATATTTTACATAATCCTGAAATAGGTTGACTAATTTCTATAATTATTTCCGTAAAATTACGCTAATAAAAATAATAAAGCATTGTAACTTTTATTAGGAACTGCTGTTTGTATTTAATTTATTTTTATCTATTTAGAGGTTATACGAGTTTTGGATTAATATTCAATCACATCTATGTCTTATTGTAAATTACCGGCATTTGCCCTTTCCACTTAATCCACGTTTCATGGTCTGTAATCATTTCAGCCATGAAGTGAGCTACGTTAATTCGGCTTGTAGTACCCGCATCAAATATTGCGCTTCTAGTTGGTGAAGGGTGTACTTCGTACTCAGTTACTTCGTCTTCATCTATCAAATTGTCTGGGCGGACTGCTGTCCACTCAATAACCCTATGATTCTGAGTAATATTTGTACGCAGATAATCCGCTGCCTTTTCGTTATCCACGTGTGGAGGTAGTAGCAACCGGAGGAGCCAAATAATGCATTTTTGACCAAACGAAATCTTCTCAGAGAGATCTAAGTTCCTATTACCGGTAGTGTTCATAAGCACAAACTTGACAGGTTGTCCAGGATCGTTTGCCTTTATGGCATTGCACAGCAGGCGAGTGGCATCTGTTACAAGCCTTCGAGGTTGACCATAAAGACCCTTAAAACTCAAGTTGTGCCCCAAGCATGATGCAACGGCGTTACAATCTTTAACATACTGAGTAATTTCGTTATCATTAAGATCAAGGACGTTTGCACAAATTATGGATACGTTTTCATTATTCTTTATGGTTTCTGGTAGACTGTTCACCGTTCGCACAATTATCTTGACGTGTTCACCACGATTTAACAATTGCTCCACGAGCAACTTTCCTGTAGCTCCACTTGCTCCAACAACTAGTGTTGTCATGATTTACCTCTTGCTAATGGTCATGGGTTTTAATGCAACATTGGTATATATAATTGTTTTTTAGCTATACCTATGCTCATTTCTCAGTTCTGTGCATATCAATTATTATGATAATCGATTTAATTTAGTAAAAGATCCATTTTAATACAATCAAATCCATTTTTTAAAAAAGTTGTATTTTATGCAAAAAAAAGGAAAATAATTGAACATATTATCAATGTTTTTTTTAGGTTTATATGTTTAACATTTTACTATCTCAAGAGGGATAGCTTAAGAGGCGAAAGGACTTATGAATACTGAACAAAAAGAAATTTTGAAGCAAAACGAACTTTTCAAGAATGTACTATTAAATCAAATCTCATTCGATGATATAAATTTAGAAAATATCTCTTTAAGTGAAGGGAAAGTGCTTTATAATGCAAACGATTCCACGGAAGGGATTTTTCTTATTGTTTCCGGCCAAATCGGTTTAGAAACATCTCAAGAATTAAGCGAAGATCTTCCTACATCTATTCTATTAAATCAGGGCGATGTATTTGGATATGATGAACTTTATGAATCAATCACTCGGCAATCGAAAGCAACCGCTTCACAGCGAACTGATTTGATCGCTATCTCCGGTCAGGATTTAAACAATTTAATTGTTCAAGATTGGACGATTTTGGACAATCTTAAATCAAGTATTCATTTCCCTAATAATCCCGATGTTGTTAATAAATCAATTCCAAAAGTAGACTTATTTAAAACTGAATTTAATATTGAAACTGAACTTTCAGAGGATATTTCTGAAATGGAATTTGAAAGAATCAGTAAAATATTAAAAGAAGAAAAAGAATCGGCTGAAGATGAAATTTCAAATAAAATACAAGATCTAGCTGCAAAAGAAAGAGAGCTGATCAAATTCAAGGAATCCCTCAATAAGGAAAAAGAGTTTGCTGAAATAGCATTGCAAAAAGAACTTGATGAGCTTCAGGAAAAAGAACAGTCGATTATTCTTAATGAAAAATCTCTTGAAGAAGAAAAATCGATGGCTGAACAAACACTGCTCAAAGAACTTGAAGAATTAAAGCAGAAAGAAGAAGATCTGCAAAATCAATCTCAAGTTATCGAACAAGAAAAAGAGATGCTTGATGAATCGATTGAAAAAGCAAAAGATCTTGCCCTAAAGGAGATTGAGCTGATCAAAAAATCTAAAGAGTTAGCTCAGCAGGAAAAAGTGGTTGAAAGTGTTCTTTTGAAGGAGAAAGAACTCCACAGCCGCGAAAAAGAAATTTCTGACCGGTTAGAAGAATTAACTAAGGAAAAAGAGCAGGCGGAACAGACTATTGCACGTGAAGCTGATATTGCTGAAAAAGAGAACCAGCTTGAAGAACTTTTCCAAG
This sequence comes from Bacteroidota bacterium, assembly GCA_039714835.1. Classification (GTDB taxonomy): domain Bacteria; phylum Bacteroidota; class Ignavibacteria; order Ignavibacteriales; family Melioribacteraceae; genus SZUA-22. Next base: position 13,701 of record JBDLIN010000065.1, read on the forward strand.
ACCTTGAAAAGAAAAAGAAAGAAATCAATTATGTCCTTGAAAAAGAAGAAGTATTGACTGATAAAGAGAGCGAATTAGGTTCTCTTGAACAAAAACTGAACCTCCGTGAACAAATACTTGAAGAAGAAAAATTAAGGATAGAACAGGAGCTTCAGAATAGAATAAAAGTATTGGATAAGAAGGAAGAAGCATATCAAGAGTTAACCGCACGGGAAGAGCGTGTTTTTGAAAAAGAGAAAGATCTCGAAGAAAAAGCAGATCTTCTTGATTCCCAAAAAATGGAACTTGAAGAAATACACCGTGAGCAGCAGAAAATTTTCGATGAGAAGCAAAAAGAATTTGATAATGTGCTTTCTGAACAGCAGAAGTTAGAACAGTTTGAAAAAGAATTAGCCGAGAAAGCAGAGAAATTTAAATATGAAAAAATTGAAGCTGAAAAGGAACTAGAGACAAAGTTTACTGAACTTAGAAGTGAAGAAGAGAATTTAAAAATTTTACTTCAAGAAAGTGAACAACTTGAACAATCGAAGAAAGAGTTCGATGAAAAAGAGCAGGAACTTCTGCATGAACAAGAAGAGCTTCAAAATAAGTTAACTGAAGTTGATAGAAAACAAGCTGAGTTGGATGAAAATCTTTCAAGTCAAGAGAAACTTGAAAAATATGAGGAAGAATTAGCTAAAAGAGCCGAGCAATTTGAAGAGGAGAAGCATGAAACTGAAAAACAACTTCATGCAAAGCTTACTGAATTAGAGACTGAAAAAGACCAGCTTGAAGTAATGATCCAAACAGGTAAAGATCTTGAAGACTCCAAAAAGGATTACGATAAGAAAGAGCAAGAACTGTTAGAAGAGCAAGATCAGTTGCGGAAAAAGTTACAAGAGGCTGATCAAAAACTAGAAGAATTAGGCGAAAACCTTTCTAACAAAGAAAAACTTGAAAAGTATGAGCATGAATTAGCTCTAAAAGCAGAAGAATTTGAAAATGAGAAACAATCTGCGGAGGAAGAATTAAAAGCAAAATCTTCTGAGTTAAAAGAGAATCAGATTAAGTTTGAACAAATGCTTCAACGCGAACAAGAGCTTGAGGAAGAGAAAGAGAAATTTGCTCTGAAAGAGAAAGAATTTTCTGAAGCACAAGCACTGTTACAAACTCGACTTGCAGAGGTTGATCAAAAACAAGCTGAATTGGATCAGAACCTTACTAAACAAGAAAAATTAGAGAAGTATGAAGAGGAACTCGCTCAGAAAGTTGAACAATTCGAAAAGGAGAAATATGCTTCTGAAGAAGAGATAAACCTAAAGTATGCTAACCTTGAAGCAGAACAGAAAAAGATTGAAGCAATGCTTCAGAAAGAGAAGGAAATTAAAGAAGCCGAGTTAAATCTTACTAAAAAAGAGGAAGAAATTGATCTTGTTCAGCAGCAGCTTCAAGAGCAAATGGAAGAGATCAACAAAAGACAAGATGAGTTAGATCAGGCAGTTGCTGAGCAGGAAAAGATGAAAGAAGATAAAGAGGAATGGTCAAAACAAACTGAAGAGTTTGAAAAGGAAAAAGAGAAAACTAGAGAGGAGATTGCGCAAAGAAGCACTGTACTTGAAGAGGAAAAGAAAAAACTGGAGCAGATGCTTGAAAAAGAACAAGAACTTGAAGAAGAGCGAACGAAATTAAGTAAAAAGGAGCACGAACTAAATTTAACTCAGCATGAACTTCAGAAACAAATGGAAGAGATCAATAAAAGACAAAGTGAGTTAGATCAAGCAGTTGCTGAGCAGGAAAGGCTGAAAGAAGATAAAGAGGAATGGTCAAAACAGACCGAAGAGTTTGAAAAGGAGAAGGAGAAAGCTAGAGAGGAGATAGCAGAAAGAACTGCTGCACTTGAGGAGGAACAGAAAAAACTGGAGCAGATTCTTGAAAAAGAACAAGAAATTGAAGAAGAACGAATAAAATTAAATGAAAAAGAACATGAGCTGAATATAACTCAGCAAGAACTTCAGAAGCAAATGGAAGAACTTGAACATAGGAAAGCAGAAATTGATGAGAATCTTTCTAATAATGAGCAATTTGAAGCACAGAAAGATGAATGGGCTGAAAAAGCTCGTGAACTTGAAGAGGAAAAAGCTAAAATTGAAAATGAACTTAATGCAAAATTAAAGGAGCTAGAAGATAAAGATTCCCAAATAAACCTTGTTGCCGAGAAAGAAGAAAAGATAACTGACTTAGAAGAAGAATTAAAGGAAAAGACAGAAGAACTAAGAAAGAAAGAAAACATTTCAACTGAAACACTCCAAATGCAGATGGATATTTTAGCTAAGAAAGAGAAAGAACTAGCAGAAAAAGAAGCAGAATTTGAGAAAGAAAGAATTTTCACTGAGAAACAGCTTTTACAAGAATCTGAAGCTGTTGAGTTTAGAGCAAAGGAACTTCAAAAAGAAAAAGAGAAGCTTCTTAAATCACCCCAAAATGATGATATGAGCGAAGAGGAAACAAAATCAGCTTTGGCAAGAGATCTAGTAAACCAAGTCAAGATGGAATTGGAAGAACAACAAGAAGACGAAAAAGAGGTTGAAATGCCATCAGACGAAAGTGATATTGTAGATAAACTCACTAGAGAGGAAATTATCGATGAAGAAAAAGATGAAGAACCTCCGGAAGCACCTGATAAAGGACCCGATTTTATATTTCCATCAGGATTTGAAGTCATAAGAAATCCTGATATCCCTTTCGAGCAATTTAATTATGAATATATCACATTGCTGTATGTTAATTCTCTTAGGTGTACATCTGATAAAGCTGCGGGATTTAAAGAATTTCTGAACGATATTTATGAATCTGATTTTCAAAAAATTATTTTAGATGTATCTTCATCAGAATTTATTGATTCAACATTCCTAGGTGTGATAGTTTCCTTCCTAAAGAAATTAAGAAAAGATGATAGAGAAATGACGATTGTTGTTGATCTTTCCAAAATGACAACTACTACTTTTCTACTTTCTGGTTTGGATAGAGTTTTTCATATAGTTGAAGATGTTGATACTGCATTTGAAGAGTTTTATAAAAATTGATT
>JBDLIN010000066.1:0-16617 GCA_039714835.1 Bacteroidota bacterium
GATTTTTCTTCATCTCTTACTATATCAAAAGAAATTTCTTCATCCCAATTTTTGAACTGCAAGTGTTTCTTCAACTCAAATGAGTTCTCAAATTCTTTTCCATCAATGGATAATATTACATCACCTTTTCTGAGTCCGTTTTCATATGCAATTGTTTCAGGCATTACTCGTTTAACCGGGAAGCCAGCATCATTCTTATCATTAATGCTGAAACCGAACGCTGGATACTTTTCCTGCTCCATCTCTTTCTTTCCCCAGAGATAATCCCCAAGACTTTTAACAACAATTTTACTGGGAGTACTGTCCATACCCATCATTGAGTGTGGACCTCCATGTGCAGGAGCTTTGTGCTCATCAGATTTTGATTCTTTCATCACAGGCATACCACTTTTAGCTGAGTCTTTCTTAGAAGCTTCTTTTTTCATCGCTTTCTTAACTTTCATCATTCCGAATTCCTCAGTCGATTCAGGGATATCAACAGTGATAACAGATGCAAAGGAAAGATCACTTCTATCTTGAATGATACGTCCTATTCCAAGATTGTACATAACATGACCACTTCCCGCAAGGACTACCACTACAGCATCCGGATTCTCTTCCGCAGCTTTAATTGCTCCTTCACCCATTGCAGTATCCCATAAACTTTGAGCAGCATACATATTTTTAAATTGTGCCGGCATTGATGCATCCATTCCCTGCATCATTACTTTAATTAAAAATCTGTGTTCAATATTTGCAGTATCGACTACTGGTATCGCTTCAGCTTCTTCAGGAGTTAAGCTTGCCAGTCCTCCTTTTCCAATTTTTGAAGCATATTTTCTCTCTACATTTACACCGTGAATTGGAATATGTTTTTCACGAGCATAGTCGAATATAGCTTTATAATATCTGTAGTTATGACTCCAAGTTACTAGATAATCTGTTTGCTCCATAAATGTTGATGCATCAGTTTCACCACTGCTCCATTTTGCCAACGCTTCATTTTGATTTGGATTGTACATTTCAAGTGCAAGTATAACTTTCTTTCCAGATTCAGTTAAACCTTTTATAACATCAAATTGAACATCATGATGAAGTTGATTTGTGTGAGTTTCACCAATCATCACAATACGAAGGTTTCCAAGTTCAGAAATCACATCTTTAAAAGATTTTTCTGCATTAGATTTTGTATCAAGAATTTTGTCAAGTTTAACTGTGCAAAAATCATATTTTCTTGCTTCATCACCTATCGGAATTTTCTCAGAGTCAAAATCCTGTGCTGATGTAAAAACAGATAAGCTCATTAGTAACATAAATAATTTTGCTAAATACTTCATTTTATCTCCCTTATTTCTATAATTCTAAAACTTTAATTTGATGATTATTTAAATCTGCAATCCACAAATAGCCGGCATGTACAAGTACAGCAGCAGGTTTGTTTAGATCAAGCAGTTCACTTCCTTCTTTATTTGTTCCAGCTATGGTTTTAACAGTTCCATCAGTCATTATCTTCAAGATTCTGTGAGTTCCCATATCCGCAATATAAAGATTCTCTTCACTATCAATAGCAATCCCATGCGGTGTATTGAGCGTATCTTGTAGAGTGACTGTTGATACTTCGTTACCAGGAATAATTTTTCTTATTAGGTGGTTTCCTGCATCTGCAAGATAAATCGATTCTTTAAATAGAACTATATCCATTGCATATTTGAATGTGGCTTCACTTGGTTTACCATCAACAGAACCTGACTCACCATTCCCGGCAATCGTTGAAACCATACCATCTTTAATCAATCGTACTCTTGCATTACCAATATCTGCAACAGCAACACTTCCATCTTTATTAATAATAACAGCATGAGGTGAGATGAATTTTGCTGAATCGGCTGGACCATCATTAAATCCTACACTTTCTGGGACACCAGCTAAGGTGGAAACAACGAATTCACCTTCTTCATTTTTTGAAATAACACGAATTACATGATTACCAGCTTCGGCGACATAAATTAAATCCTTCTTCTTATCATATGCTACTCCGTGAGGAGATTTAAATTTAGCTTCAGTTGCAATGCTGTCTAGATAACCTTCTTTATCGGGACCGCCTGCGATTGTTATAACATTCCCATTTAATGAAGCAATTCTTATCGCATGATTATTGATATCAGCAAAAACAATTGAACTATCAGTATAAGGAGCTAACCGAATAGGTTTGTTAAGATCTGCAGGATTTCCATCTTTAAATCCAGCATTTCCACTTCCAGCAGCAAGTTTCATCGTATTTACCTCTTTTTCGCCGCATGAAATAAATATGATGGTAAATCCAATTAATAGTAAAAGTACTTTTTTCATTTCATCCCTTTTATGAGTTAAGTTAATTGATAATTTTTATAAACTGAAATATACTTCATAAAGAATTTGCAAACTATGCAATTTTTAATCTTCTTTACATAAAATAGAGAAACTGATTTTATAAAAGCCCAATATCTGAACTTAATGTCTAAAGAAAAATCGTCAGTTATAAAGTAATATTTTATTGCGAATATCATTTTAGAAATCCTAAAATGATCAAACAAGTTTGAAATTTTACTTGACTATTCTTAATAGTAATTATAAATTGGGCAATCGATTGTGTCATTCGTTTGCATTAGTGATAAATAAGTTGATTTTTGAATTAAATTATTTAAAAATAAAGTATAATTACAGGTTTTAATCATGTCATACCCTCAATTTGATCGCACAAAGTTAAATGTTAAACCTTTGTCAGAAAGATATAACAAAGTTAATATTGAGAATGATCATATTCCTGTAGATAAGGAACTTTCAAATGATTCTCCAGTTTTTAATAAAATTGTTGGTGAAACTATTGAGCGAATACATAAAGCAAGAAAAAACAATAAACCGGTAATATTAACTATGGGTGCTCATACAATAAAAAATGGTATGGCCCCAACAATAATTAAGTTAATGGAAGATGGCTGGCTTACACATTTAGCAACTAATGGTGCAGGGATCATTCATGATTGGGAATTTGCATATCAAGGATTAAGCAGTGAAGATGTCCGGGCAAATGTTGATAGGGGAGAATTTGGTATTTGGGATGAAACCGGTAAATATATCAATCTCGCACTTGTGGTGGGTGCATTTGAAGGAAAAGGTTATGGAGAATCTGTTGGAAGTATGATTCAGAATGAGGGAGTTCAAATTCCTACAAAAACTGAAATTGATGAAATTGTTAGTAATTATACTTCTGATCCTGAGAAATCAGCTGCCGCACTAGATTTACTTGAGATTATTAACAACTTTAATATTCCATCAGGTTGGTTAGAAATTCCATTTCCATTTAAACAATACTGTGTTCAAGCTGCTGCTTATCGATTGGGTATTCCTTTTACAGGTCATCCAATGATTGGACATGATATTATCTATACTCATCCTTTGAATCATGGAGGAGCGCTTGGAAGAGCAGCATTACGAGATTTTTTAACATTTGCAACTCAAGTTAATCAACTTGATCAAGGTGTTTACATGTCTGTGGGTTCGGCAGTTATGTCGCCAATGATTTTTGAAAAATCCCTTTCTATGGCACAAAACATTAAAATTCAAAATGGAGATCACATCGATGACCATTTTATGCTTATCGTTGATTTAGCTAAGAGTACTTGGGATTGGGCTGACGGAGAGCCTCCTGAAACTGACCCAGCTTATTATTTGAGATATTTGAAAACCTTTAATAGAATGGGTGGTACAATGAAATATTTGTCAGCTGATAATAGAGACTTTCTATTAGCATTGTATCAAAGATTAAGTAATTAAATTTATTAATTAGGAGTAAACCATATGCTTGCCGGAATAGACTATTTTGTAGTAATAGCATATTTAATAGGAATTTTACTGCTTGGATACTATTTTAAGAAATTTGTTGGCACTTCTGATGATTATTTCCTAGGTGGTCGAACATTGCCATTTTGGGCCATCGGAATGTCAATTGTTGTTTCAGATATTGGAGCACTTGATTTTGTTGGTGTCTCTGGACAAGCATATCGATTCGGGCTTTCACCGGCTAATTTTGATTGGATTGGTTCTGTACCTGCAATGTTACTTGCTGCATTTATATTTGTTCCTTATTTCTGGAAAGCTAAACTTTATACAATTCCCGAATATCTTGGACGAAGGTACAATGATACTGTAAGAACTATTGCATCCCTTACATGGATCATATTTTTTGCTCTTGATATGGGAGTTCTATTTTGGGCGAGCGGTATTTTATTAGAAACTTTGATGGGGTGGCCAATCTGGTTTTCTATATTAATAACTGCTGGTGTTACTGGTCTTTATACCTACTTCGGCGGGATTGCAGCCGTTGTAATGACTGATGTTGTGCAAATGATTATTATGTTTGTTGGCGGATTCACTTTAGTCTTTCTTTCCTTCTACTACATTGGCGGATGGGAAGGACTTGTAACAAAAATTCATGCTTTGGGTCCTGAATATCAGAATCATTTTAAATTGATTCAGCCTACAGAGACTAATACTCCATTTCCTTGGACTGGTATTTTATTTGGGCTTACTTTTGTAATGGCAAATGCATATATGATAGGTAATCAAGCAATTGTACAGAGATGCCTTACAGCTAAAAACGAATGGCATGCAAAGGCAAGTATGGTCTTTGCAGGTTTCTTAAAAATGTTCATCCCAATATTAGTTTTATTCCCAGGGCTTGTGGCAATTGTATTAATTCCAGATTTGGAGGATGGAGATCAAGCTTTACCTATGATGATAAAGGAATTATTGCCTCCCGGTTTGATTGGATTAATGTTTGCAGCTTTCTTTGCCGGACTTATGTCAAGCATTGATTCAATGCTGAATTCAACCGCTACACTATTCACAAAAGATATTTATCAAAAATTTATTGAAAAAGAGAAAAGTGATAAACACTATTTGTTTGTAGGAAAAATGGTAACTCTTGCAATCTTGATTTTTGGAATGATCACAGCTCCACTTAGCGGGTATTTTGAAGGAATATACATAGCGATCCAAACATTTTTATCTTATTTCCAAGGTCCAATTTTTTCAATTCTTTTACTTGGCATTCTTTGGAAAAGAATAACTCAATGGGGTGGATTAGCTGGTTTTGTTGTGGGGATATTGTCTTCTTTCCTTATGTATCAATTTGAAGATTCATTATTCACAATACAAGATCCGTTCCTTTATGTTTCATGGTGGTCATTTGTTACAGGCTTTATCGTTACAATAATTGTTAGTTTATTTACTAAACCCTATACAGAAGAACGTTTAGCCGGGTTAGTATATGGTTTGGATGAAGGTAAATAAATAGGAGTATTAATTATGTTAAATTTTAACTGGCTTGCAGATATACCAATTGATTCCGCAAAATGGATATTTCTAATTTTATTCATTCTTATTGGCGTTTTAATTCTTTTTGTCCCAAATAAATTTATTTACGAAGGATTAGAAAAAATTAGTTGGTTCCACAACCTTAAAATATGGGCAATTGGTTTGCTCGGTTTCATATTTGTTGTCTATTATATTTTTTAATGATATAAGAATGAGGAAGAAAAATGGAAGTTGATAACGATGCTCAGAAGTTGGTAAAAATAAAAAGCTCTGAGATAAATAATGCATTAGGATTATTTATTGTTTTTTTTGGTGTAGTGATAATTATTGCAACATTTTTTACCTCCTCCTTTATTGGGCAAATGACGAACCTCGTTGCAGGTATTGTTTTATCTACAATAGGTGCTGTCATGGTATTGAAAGCGAAATTAACAATTAAAAAAATAAATAATACAAAATAACATGAATATGACTTCAAATAGTTTTTACGGACTTGGGATTGACTTTGGTACAAATTCAGTAAGGGCACTTGTGCTAAATCTAAGTAATGGTATTGAAATATCTAGTTCTGTATCGGATTATAAAAGCGGAACAAATGGTATACTCCTCGATGATACTGATCCATTAATTGCTCGCCAATATCCAGGTGATTACTTAGAAAGCATGGAGTTGGCTGTAAGTAAGGCTGTAGCTCAAGCAGTAAGCAAAAACATCAATGTTGAAAATATTGTTGGAATTGGTGTTGATACAACTGGCTCAACTCCTCTGCCAGTTGATGAGGAAATTAATCCGCTAGCATTGAAAGAAGAGTTTAAAAATAATCTTAATGCACAAGCGTGGTTGTGGAAAGATCATTCGTCTATTAAAGAATCTGAAGAAATTACTCAACTTGCTGCAGAAATTCGTCCCGAGTATATTGCAAAGTGTGGTGGGGCCTACTCATCTGAGTGGTTCTTCTCAAAAATACTTCATTGCTTTAATATTGATAGAAAAGTTTTCGATTCTGCTTATACTTGGTTAGAATGTTCTGATTACATTCCTGCTGTTCTAGCTGGGATCAACAATATTTCAGATCTAAAAAGAAATGTTTGTGCTGCTGGTCATAAAGCTATGTACAGCAAAGAGTGGGGAGGCTATCCAGATCAAGAGTTCCTCGGGAAATTGACTCCAGAGTTCACGAATCTTAGATCAACTCTATCAGATGATGTTTATGCTGTGGATGAGATTGCGGGTACTTTATCAGCAGAATGGGCAGAGAAATTTGGTCTTCTTGAAGGGACACCGATAGCTGTTGGTGCATTGGATGCTCATATTGGAGCGATAGGCTCAGGAGTTGGTGAAGGAGTGTTAGTAAAGATAATTGGAACTTCTACATGTGATATTATGGTCTCGCCAAAAGAAAAGCAAGTTGAAAATATTCCAGGGGTTGCTGGAGTAGTTAATGGTTCTGTTCTTCCTGGATATATTGGAATTGAAGCAGGACAATCAGCTGTGGGTGACATATTTAACTGGTTTGTCTCAAATGTTTTAAATAAAGATAGTGATTACCACAATGTTTTAACTGAAAAAGCAGAAAAGTTAAAAGCTGGTCAAAGCGGTCTTTTATCTCTCGATTGGAATAATGGAAATAGAAATGTATTGGCTGATTTTAATCTTACAGGTTTAATTATTGGTCAAACGTTACACACAAAGGACTATGAAATTTATCGGGCCTTAGTTGAAGCTACTGCTTTTGGAGCATTAAAAATAATTGAAAGAATGGAAGAATATGGGATTGTTATAGATAAATTAGTTAATTGTGGAGGGATTGCTGAAAAGAATCCAATGGTGATGCAGATATATGCAGATATACTAGGTAGACCAATGACAGTAGCTGAAAGCGATCAGACTGTTGCCTTGGGTGCTGCAATTATTGGTGGACAAGTAGCAATGAAAGGGCAGAAAGGTTTTTCGAATATTGAAGAAGTACAATCGAGAATATGTAAAGCGAAAGATAAAGTTTATTCCCCGAATGAAAACGAACATCAGACTTATAAAAAACTATATATGCTCTACAAATCTATTCATGATGCTTTTGGAATTCAAGATGACCAAAAGAGTCTGTTTACAGTTATGAAAGAGCTCATTGAAATTAAAAGGGGTTTAAGTTGAGGATTAAAAATGGATGAGAAAAATGATCATAGTTATAAAGGAATTTGGCCGGTATTAGTCACACCTTACAATGATGATTTAACAATTGATATTGATGGATATCGAAGAATGCTTGAATGGTACTTAACTTATGATATTGGGGGTCTTTATGCCAATTGCCAATCTAGCGAAATGTTTGAACTATCAGATGATGAAAGATTATTGCTAATTCATGAGGCAGTTAAAATCGTTAACGGGAAAATTCCTGTAGCTGCGACCGGGAATTTCGGGAATGATATTAATGAAAATATTGAGTTTATTAAAAAGGTATCCGATGAAGGGGCAGAAATTGTTATGCTGACTGTTCCAACTTTTCATAACACAGACGAGGAACTTGAAAAGTACTATTTAACGATAGCTGAAAATACAGATGTTAAACTTGGATTATACGAATGTCCAGTCCCTCGCTCTTATCACTTTGGTCTTGATTTGGTTAAAACGTTAGCTGAATCAGGTAGATATTTTGCTTATAAAGAAACAAGTTGCGATCTTGAGAAGATTAAGAAATTAATTAAAATTACAAATAACACACTCCTTGCGTTATTACAAGCAAATGTTCCGTTTATGCTTGAATCAATAAAATTAGGTGTACCTGGCTCAATGAATATTGCAGCTAATTGGATTCCAGATTTAGAGATAGAAGTTATGAAAAGGGGATTAGATGGTGATTCATCTGCTGAAGAGTTAAATAATGTTCTCTGTGCGATGGAATTGGCCCAGCGCTCAGTTCATCCAATGGGTGTAAAATACCTCATCAGTAAAAGAGGTATTCCAATCAAACCTTTAACTCGATATCCAAGGACATTTTCCTTAGAAGAAAAATATAGTCTTGATCATGCATCGAAATTGTGGTTTGATGAAAATGGTGGACTAAAAACATTAAAAGATCCAAAATATTTTAAGGAGTTATCAGCATAATTATATTTAATTTACAACAAGGTTATTTCTATTTATATAATAGAAATGACCTTTTTTTATGCGAGTAATTATATTATTGTAATTGTATTTAATCCATAAGGATAAATTATGAAAGAGAACAATGACAAAACTTTGAAATTTCATTTTATCCCAAACACACATTGGGATAGAGAGTGGTTGTATGATTTCCAAGAGACAAGAATGTTTCTAGTGGAGTTCATGGATAAATTATTGTCTATTTTTAAGGATCAACCTGAGTATAAAACATATCTGCTTGATTCCCAGATAGTACCAATTGAAGATTATTTAGAGATCAGACCTGATAAAGTTGATGAAGTCAAAAAGTATATACTCGAGGATCGATTACAAGTCGGACCATGGTATACTTTACCTGAGGAACATCTTGTTAACGGTGAATCACTTGTTCGAAACTTATTGATTGGTCATCAGGTTTCAAACAAATATGGTAAACCGATGAAAGTTGGATATTCTCCATTTTCTTATGGACAAGCATCACAGATGCCTCAAATCTATAAAGGATTTGAGATTGATTCGATTCTCTTTTATCATGGTATTCAGGCAAGTGAGGTTCCAGCTGAATTTATTTTTGAAAGTCCTGATGGTACTCAAATATTAGCATCACGAATGGGATCAAATGCTAGATATAATTTCTTCTTTACAGTTTATAGACCTTTAGTATATGGTAAGGAAATTTTGGAACGTGACTATTCATGGAATGAAAAAGGATTACCATTTCATATGGCAACTAATGGTAATCACACTGGTCATCACATATTACTTGACCCAGTTAAAAAATTGAATAAAGAAGTTATAAATAAATATATGCAGGAATTAAAAGAGAATGAACTTAAGCACAGTACTACAGAGCATATTGCTTGCATGCAAGGGATGGATAGCACACAACCTGATATTTATGAAATGAAGACAATGCAGGAAGCGGCCAAACAATTAGATAATGATGAAATTTTTCACAGCAGTTTACCTGAATATATTAGTGCTTTAAAAGAATCTGTCGACTGGAAAAATCTAATTGTGCTTAAGGGAGAACGAAGAACTCCGCGTCAATTAGGTACTCGCAAACATTTATATGGAGATGTAACTTCTGCCCGAACAAATATGAAGAGAAAGAATGCAATGACTGAACAGCTGCTCCAAAGAAAAGCTGAACCATTTTCTGCTATTGCATCTCTTTTTGGAATGGAGTATCCCAAAAACTATTTTGAGTTAGCATGGAAATATTTATTAAAGTCTCATCCACACGATTCTATTTCAGGTACTGGTCTAGATCAGATTGAAAAGGATGTTCATCATAGATTAGATCAATGCAGAAGTATTTCAAACGGAATATTTGCTCGGTCTTTGCAAGCGATACAGTTGAGGATTGATAATTCAGATTTGAAAGACAATGAGATTGCACTTACAGTATTTAATCCAAGTCCATTTGAACGAAATGAAATTGTTACAACTGTGTTTGATCTTCCATTAAACAATTTTAAAAATTACACAATTATTGATGGAACAACTGGAAAGGAAATAGTCTTTCAAGAAGAATCACGATACGAACACGCTGCCATTGTAAGACATCTTGGTGATGCGACAATGGAAATGCCGTCATTGCGAGTTCATGCTCATGTACAGTTAGACAATCTACCACCATTAGGATATAAAACATTTGTAATTAGACCAACTGATGAATTTGAGTGGCATCATAAGTCTCTGATTTGTGATAATAACAGAATGGAAAATGATTTTATCTCTGTAAATATAAATACTAACGGTACACTTGATATTACTGATAAACAAACTGGTAGCAAATATCCAGGCCTTCACTTTTTTGCAGATAATGGAGAAGCCGGACATGCTTGGAGACACATACCACCAGCAAATGACCGAGTAATTACATCATTGAATTCTACTCCTAACATAGAATTAATTCAAAATGGTCCCAACCTAGTTCGTTTTGCGGTAACGCACAACTTGCAAATACCATTGCGGAAAGATGAAGGTAAAGGTGATTATGTAAGACGATTAGATGGTGATGGTGATGATGCTGGCAGATCACTTGAAACAAGAGAATTGAAAATTCGATCGGAGTTTACATTAACAAAATATTCTAAGGGAGTTGAAGTAAAAACAACTTTCGAAAACTTTTGCGAGGATCACAGATTAAGAGTGATGTTTCCAACAAATATAAATACCAAATTTTCATACGCAGAAGAACCATTTGATATTGTTGAACGTGAAATTGATAGAGATGAAAACAGTCCATGGGCAAACACTTGGAATCCTACACATCCTCATCAAAGATTTGTAGATGTAAGTGATGGAGAGACTGGCTTAGCAATTGTAAATGATGGTCTTCGCGAATATGAAGTTACTGATAATGAAAGTAGAACAATAGGGATAACACTTCTAAGAGCTTTTGAAATTTCACTTGCGACAGTTGCCTGGAAATGGGAAAGACATCCGGAGATGAAAGGTTCTCAATCACTAGGCCACCATGAATTCAAATACTTGATATTACCTCATAAGGGAGATTGGGACGAAGGTGAAGTAATGTATCAAGCGGATAGTTTGAATGTCCCTATTGAGGTTGCACAATCTGGTCCATATAAGGGGGATCAGCCTAAAAATAAAAGCTTCATTGAATTGATTGGAAAGGGACTAATGCTTTCAGCAATTAAAAAAGCTGAGAACTCAGATGAGATTGTTGTAAGAATTTTTAATCCAACAAAAAGAACAATTGACGGAGAAATAAAACTATTTAAAAATCCCACTAAAGTGAATTCAATAAATATGAATGAAGAAATAATCGATGAGCCAAAGTCAACAATAAAAGAAAATAGAATTTTATTTGAAGCACAACATAAAAAAATAATAACTTTAGCAATTACATTTTAATACTGAAAAATTTTTACGGAGAACTCTAATGTCGAATACTGAAAAAGGGAAAAAAGTACATATAATTTCAAATACTCATTGGGATAGGGCATGGGTCTATCCATTTAATGAAACTCGATTACTATTAGTTGAGTTTATGGATAATTTATTAGAACTTCTTGAAACAGATCAAAAATTTCATTCTTTTCTCCTTGATTCTCAAACAATCGCGGTGGAAGATTACTTAGAATTTAGACCTGAGAAGGAAGATCAAATAAAGAAATTTGTTAAAGAAGGTAAACTCATTGTAGGACCATGGTACAATTTACCTGAGGAATATATTGTTAATGGTGAATCCCTTGTAAGAAATATGGTTGTTGGACATAGGCAAGCTGAAAAACTAGGTAAGATCAGTAAAATAGGGTATACACCATTTTCTTATGGTCAAACCTCACAAATGCCTCAAATATATAATGGATTTGATATAGACACAATGATTTTTTATAGAGGAATCAATACTAAAAAAGCTGAATTTGTTCTTGAAGGACCAGATGGATCAAGGTTGTTAGGATGTAGATTTGGTGCTCTTTCGAGATTCAGTTACTATTTTTATGTCTATCGTATGGCACGCTTTGGAATGGGGCGTGACGAGTGGTGGTATGATTGGGATAGAGGGGCATTACCATTTAGACTCAATAATGAAAATCACTCTCATGAACATTATTATCCTTTGGATGTAACTCAGGAAGATTTTGACTTAAGTGTTCTTCCGCAGCAAGTTAAAAAACTAATTGATGACGAAAGTGAACATTTTTCAACCTCTCATATTGCTTGTATGCAAGGATTTGACTGCTCTTCTCCAGATCCAAAAGAATCTTTACTAGCAGAAGAATCGAATAAGGTAGCAAATAAACTCGGTCATGAATTATACTTAGATTCATTAGAAAATTTCATGAATGAGATGAAAAAGGAGGTAAAAGATCCTGAGGTTTTATACGGAGAAAGCCGGAATCCTGGGGCAACAGGAAAATGGACTAATTTAATGGGAGATGTTATTTCAAGTCGAACTAAAATAAAAAGAAGAAATGCTCAAGGTGAAGTTGCTTTACAAAGATATGCGGAACCCTTTTCTACTCTAGGATGGTTAGTTGGCGGTGAGTATATGAAATCATCATTAGATATGGCTTGGAAATACTTGTTGCAAAATCATCCTCATGATAATATTTGTGGTGCCGGAATTGATCAGATGGAAAAAGATATGATGTATCGTTTCGATCAAACTGATATACTTTCAAATGGAATTATGAGACGTGGTTTGTCTGCAATTGTAAAACAAATTGATAATAATGACATCAACATTAATGAAGCAGTAGTAACTGTATTTAATCCATCCCCATTTCCAAGAACAGAAGTAGTTACGTTTGCTGTTGATCTTCCCGACAAATCTGAATATGACGGTTTTTCAATTCGAAATGCACTTAGTGAATTTGTACCGTTTACTCAAACCTCAAGCGAATCTTATGGAACTCTTGTACGTAATTTACAAGACATATCTCTACAGCTAAGATCTCAACGAGTTCAATTAAGTGCAGAGTTTACAGATATCCCAGCGTTTGGATATAAAACATATTTGGTAAAAAAGGAAACAGAGACCATTGGTGCTATTGATGTGAAGTTGAATGATAAGTCAATAAAGCATGAGATGGAAAATGAATTTATTAAAGTTTCCATTAATAAAGATGGTTCAATCAATATTTTAGATAAAAATACCGGTCAAGAATTTGTTAATCAAAATTATTATGAAGAAACTGGTGAATCTGGTAATCCATGGATTCATATGTTCCCAGAAGAAAATAAGACATTTTTAACACTCAACAGTTCTGCAGAAATTACTCATCTTGAATCCAGCGCTTTCTTAACAAAATTCAAGGTCGTTAATGTGCTGAATATTCCGGTTGGATTGGAAGGTAATGAAGGAAACTACAGAAGAAGTGATGAAACCACTAAAATGAAAATAGAAACAATTTATACGTTACGAAAAAATCAACCTTTTATCGAAGTTAATACAAAAATTGAAAATAATGCTGAACATCATCGAGTAAGAGCAATGTTTCCTACAAACTTAGATGTAAAGGTTTCAGCAGCGGAAGCAGCTTTTGATGTAATAGAACGAAATATTGTTGTTCCAGAAAGTAGTCCATATTATGGGAAACCCAATCCACAATACCCTATGCATCGCTTTGTTGATATGAGTGATGAAAAAGTTGGTTTAACATTATTCAACGATGGAATTAGAGAATATGAAGCATTGGTCGATGAAAGTAGAACATTAGCTTTAACTCTATTCCGTGGATTTACTGCAACTCAATCTCCAGTTATTGATCAATGGGATGTATATCCTTGGATGAAATTATCACAATCACTCGGTCATAATGAATGGAGGTATGCAATTATGCCACATTCGGGTGATTGGGTAGAGGGAAATATATATCGTGAAGTCGAGCGTTTCAATCTACCAATTGAAATGGCACAATCTGGGAAAGGTGGTGGTAGTTTATCAAAAGAAATGAGTTTTATTTCTATTAATTCCGAAAAAATTGCATTAAGTTCATTAAAACAGAGTGAAAAAAGAGAGTCTCTAATTTTAAGGTTATTTAATCCTACTGATAAAGAAATTAATTGTCATCTTACTACTTTCAAGGATATAGATTCAGCGTGGTTGACAAACATGAATGAGGAAAGGATCGAAAAGATTGAGAATAATGTAAATTCTGTTTCAATTAATTTTAGCAAAAAGAAGATTATTACTTTGGAGCTAGTTTTAAGTAAATAAAAATAAAACTTATCAATAAAATCAAGGAAAAATCGGATAAAAATTTGCTATTAATAAGAAATGTTTTATATTAGGGACAACGATTGACACAAACGATTGTTTGATTTGAAAAAATATAAAAGAAGAATCTGAGTAAATCATGGCACCGACATTAAAAGATGTTGCAAATCGAGCAGGTGTACATCCCTCAACTGTTTCAAGAGTTTTAAGAAAACAAGAAAATTTAAAGATATTAGAAAGCACTCGAAAACGCATCTTCGAAGCAGTCGAAGAATTGAATTATCATCCCGATTTTACAGCTCGTGCACTTAGAATGAAGAAAAGTTTTACAATTGGTTTAATTGTACCAGATATCGGTAATCCATTTTTTTCAAGAATTGCCCGTACAATCGAACAATTAGGATTTGAAAAAGGATATACTGTAATTGTTTGTAACACTGATGAAGATCAGGAAAAAGAGAATTTATATGTAACACATCTTCTTTCTCGTGGAGTTGATGGTATGATCATGGTTCCAACTCAAGATAGTGATGAGCAAGTTAGAAAAATAATGCACAAAAATATTCCGTTAGTTTTAATCGATAGAATTTTTGATGATGTAGAAACTAATGCGGTAATAAGCAATAATGTTGAATCAGCATTCACAGCTGTTAAACATTTGGCTGATTTAGGTCATAAAAAAGTAGCATTTTTACGTGGTAGACATAATATTTATACGATGAAAAAGCGCTTTGAGGGATATATTAAAGCCGTTAAAGAGTTTGGACTAATTGAATCTGATTCACTTATTGTAGGTGACGGTTTTAGTTTTGAAGATGGATATAATTCAACAAAAATATTATTAGAATGTCCAACTCCTCCTACTGGATTGTTATTGACAGGCAATTTAATTACTGTTGGAGCAATATCAGCGATCTTAGAGAAGGGACTTTCAATTCCAGATGATATTTCTGTGATTGCTTTTGCTGATTCGATATTTGCACCTTATTTAATTCAGCCTTTAACAGCTATTTCTCATCCATTGTTTGAAATTGGCTCAAAAGCTTTTGATTTGTTGCTTGATAATATTGAAGCAGATAATGAGTTACCGTCAAATCAAATAGTTGTAAATACTCAATTTGATATTAGAAAAACAACGGGAAAAGTTAAGGTAATATAAACAAGACAACACAAAATTTAAGAAAAAGAATAGGTTGTACAAATGGGAGCAACTTTAAAAGATGTAGCTGCGCTAGCAAAGGTCCATCCTTCAACTGTATCGAGGGTTCTACGTAATGTAGAGAATTTAAAAATTTCTAAAGATACAAAAGAACGAATATTTAAAGCTATTAACGAACTCAACTATCAACCTGATCAAACAGCAAGGTCTTTAAAATTAAAGAAAAGTCACACTATCGGATTAATTATTCCAAATATTGCTAGTCCGTACTTTATAGGCATTGCTAGAAGTCTTGATGATGAATGTTCCAAAAATGGATATACTCTAATTATTAGTGATACACATGAAAATCAAGAAAAAGAAATAAAGGCTATAAACGATCTTTACAGCAGAGGTGTTGATGGATTAGTGATTGCTCCTGTACAAGATTCTGATGAGCATATTAAAGATCTTATTAATAAAAACTTTCCTTTTGTTTTGATTGATAGGTATTTTGATAAATATGAGACTAATGCGGTCATTTGTAATGATAAAAATTCAGCATTTAATGCTGTTCAACATCTAATTGATTTGGGACATAAGAGAATCGGATTTATTAGTGGACGAGCAAATTTATATCCTGTTGTTGAAAGACTTGTAGGATATAAAGAAGCTTTATTGCAAAACAACATTGAATTCCATGAAGAGTTAGTTTATAGTAGTACTCCAACGGTAGAAGATGCCTACGTGTCATCTAATAAACTCATAGATTTACCAGATCCACCAACTGCAATAATAATTTCAGGTACAGTTATTACGCTTGGTGTATTGAAAACTATAATTGAAAGAGGTAAATTAATTCCTGAAGATCTGTCAATCATAGGCTATACTGACACTATATTAGCATCATATTTTATAAGTCCTGTATCAACAGTATCACATAAAGTCAAAGAAATTGGAGTAGAATCATTTAAAATTTTATATGAACATATGAATTCTACAGAAGGATTACCATACTCAAAAGTTGTAATTGATACTTATTTTGTTGATAGAAATTCAACTGCCAAAGCAAATATTTAAATTATTATTAATTGTGGAATATAGGAAGAAAATGGAAAAAAGACTTAAAGGAAGCCTTCCCAAGATTGGTATAAGACCAGTTATTGACGGAAGAATGAATGGTGTACGAGAATCCCTCGAAGACCAAACAATGGGTATGGCAAAAAATGCAGCAAAATTTTTATCAGATAATCTTAAACATTCTAATGGACTGCCGGTTGAATGTGTGATTGCTGATACAACA
>JBDLIN010000067.1:0-16519 GCA_039714835.1 Bacteroidota bacterium
TAGATAGCACTATAAATCTCATCCCACCATTTGTTTAACATTTCTTTATTAAGAATTAATATATCGCTTATCTCAACACCAAAGGGGAGTGGGACAAGTGATTGTAATTTCTTAATAATTAATTCACGTTTTGCTGGTGTAACTTGAGGAAGAAGATAATGAAGAGTAAAAGCATCGTTGAATGAAGCATTAGTAATTATTTTATCTAAAATTTCCGGATCATTTTTATAAAAATAATTTTCGACTAGTTTAATAAACTTCCTGGTTGATTTTTTATTATAGGGTATTCTGATTTCCCTATTAGCATCAATTTTAATAATATAATCTCGTGAAAATCTATATGAATCTTCATAAAGTTCAATATTCAAGAAATTACTTATTATCTCAAGTTCATAATCACCATATTGATCAGTTGAAATCTTTAATTTTGAATTTGTACTAATTACTAATAAAGGACCTATTTGAATTTCAAATCTTTTACTACCCAGTTTTGGAGTATATTCTAGATTTCCATATCTAAAACTTATTAAATTTTTATTTTGATTCGCTGTTAAAATTTCAAATTTTACATTTTTGTTTACATTTATAACAGCTAAATCATTTACATAAATATCAGCTTCCCCATCTTCGACAAGCTCGAATACTTGGTTTTCTGAAATTTTTGTTCCATTAACTGTATACCCAATCCTCGCTTCACCTTTTACAATGTTAACTCTCCAGGGTGTCGTAGGTTTAGTAATGTAATAATAGTAATATCCACCACTACCACCAACAAGCAAGATTATTAGTAAAAACTTCAAAAATATTGAAAGAAATTTCTTTTTCGATCTAGACTTTCGTCTTTTTAACTTAGAAGCAACTTCCATAGGCTTTTCATCTTCAACTTTTTTCGATATAGTTTTTTCTTGACTATGTAATTTCTCAATAATATTTTCAATTATTCCTGGTGGTGGATCAAAACTGAGAGGCATATTTTTAAGTCGGCGCTTTAAGTCTTTAAGTTTGCCTAATTCAATAGCTAAGTTTCGATTTTCCATAAGCAATATCTGAAAATCGGCCTCTTCCTCTGGAGTCAGAAGTTCATCAAAATAATCATGTAGCTTTATTTTTAATTCATCGTCATGCATATTTAATAGCTTCGATTAAATTCTCTCTTGTTTTTCTAACAATGGTTGTAATTTGCTTGATTGTAAGTCCATCAATAAAATCAGAAATTTCTTGAGATGAGTATTCTTCAATATCGTGTAGTATGTATACAATCCTTTCCATTTTAGGTTGGGACATTATTAATAATTCTACGATATTTTTTGTCTCAACATTATCTAAATCCGGAATATCATTATCGTGAGATTTTGAAAATAATTTACTTCCTTTACCTATTCGGGCTTTATCTAGAATTTTATAAATAGCAATGCTTTTTATCCACGTATCAAATTTTTGATCACTGCGTAAATGCTTTAGATTGTCCCAGGCATCAAGGAAAGTTTCAGATGTAACTTTTGTAGCATCCTCATGTTTAAGAAGCATTCTGTAAGCAAGATTGTATATCTTTTTAAAGTTAGCTTCACATAAGTTTTTAAACGCATGTTTTTTCCCTAACTTTGCTTCTTTTACTATTTCATCAGTATAATCTTTATCCATTTATCAAGCAAAAATAAATTCAAAAATGTATTGTCAAAAATTAGTAAGAAAATTTAATAAATTAAACAGATTTACATATCTAAATAAAAAAAATATAAACAAAATATTTGAGATGATTAATCATAAACCAAGTTTTGTGATAATCATATTTGCCAATCTGTACGGGGATAAACTCCCATTCATTACTTCATTAAGTGAATTGTTCAGTATATCATCTCTATCTTTATTCCAAAGTCTTTGTGAAATTTGATTGTTTACGATTTCTTTTATTCTCAATTTCAAATTTTCAGAACGTTTTTGTTGATGCATATTATTTGAGATTAGAAATGAACGATGTCGTTCAATTTCTTGAATGATTTGCTCTGTACCTTCATTCATGGTTGCGATAGAAGTCAGTATTGTAGGTGCCCAAGATCCTTCTGGATTCATTCGTAAATTTAAGATTGTTTGGAGTGAAGTAAATGCTTTATCAGATCCAGGTCTGTCAAATTTATTAATGACAAATAGATCTCCGATCTCCATCAATCCAGCTTTCATCGCTTGTATTGAATCACCCGATTCTGGGACAAGGGTAACAATTGTAGAATCAGCTGCCTTAACAATATCTAATTCTGATTGTCCTACACCGACCGTTTCAAATATAATATAATCAAATCCAGCTGCATCCAGTATATCAGCAGAATCAATGGCTTTACTACTTAATCCTCCTAAACTTCCTCTTGTAGCCATACTTCTAATAAAGACATTACTGTTCATACCAATATCGTTCATTCTTATTCTATCACCAAGCACAGCTCCTCCTGTAAACGGACTGGTCGGATCGACAGCGATAATCGCTACAGACTTAGAATGAGCAATATAAAATTTAGCAAGCTGATTTGTGATTGTAGATTTACCTGCACCGGGTGGTCCAGTAATACCAATTCTATAAGCACTTCCGATTCTACTAAAAATTTCGTCTAAGTACTCATGTGAATGAATACTCTCTGATTCAATAATGGAGATTAATCTCGCGATAGAGCGTTTATCTTTCTGAAATAATCCCTCAATAAGAGCTTTGTTTTTCATTGACTGTCTGAATAAAGGTTATGCTTGATAATATATTCTTTAATTTTTGGTAATACTAGAAATTCAATTGACATGTTATTCTCCACTCTATTTCGTATTTCAGTAGAGTTTATTTCAATAGTTGGATTGTCAAGAAAAATGAATCTCTCATCATTGACTATATCTTTTGAGCCTTTCACTTTTCTGTTTAAGACAATAATCTTTGCCATATCTAGAATCTGATCCGGATTTTTCCATTTGTTAAATAGTAAGAAATTGTCATATCCAATAATTAATTCCAAATGTTTATTGCTTTTTTTGAGATATTTTAAAGTATCAACTGTATATGAAATTCTTCTCATTTCGATTTCATATCTACTCAACTCAAAATTTGGATAATCCTTAATTGCTAATTCAACCATCTTTGCTCTATCTTCTGAAGATGCTGAATGATAATCTACTTTTAAAGGTGAAACAAATGTAGGCATAAAAATAATTTTCGATAGATTGCGCATTTCTAAAACTGATTGCGCTGTTATTAAATGTCCAATATGGATTGGATCAAATGTTCCGCCAAATAAGCCAACTGGGTTCATATTCAAATTGTATTATTAAAGTTTAATTTTAGTAATTCAGCTATTCTTATTCGAAGATTTTCAATTTCGTCTTTATAAAATTCTACTTTTTCTGATGATATTTCAAGTTCGTGTTTGCGAAATGCAAGTTTAATAGCAGATGTAATAAACTCTTTCCTAAATTTTTCAACAAACCATCCTTCTTTGTATCTAAAAGTCGAAATAAGAATCGGTATAAAAGTCTCAGGTATTTCATCAATTAATTTTTCACTTATAATCCGTTTTTCAAATTTTAAGGAATAACTGAATACGAATAGAAAAATTATAAAGATAATAAACATAAAAAACAGTCCAAACAAAAAAGTATTTGAAAAACTCACACTAAAATTCCAAATAAAATGAATAGACATGGCTATTATAATGCCAACAACGATAAGTAATTTTTTGTTACGATTCTTAGAGTATTTGCTTATACTTAACAGTGCGCCGAAAGCTGCAGTTGCCATTCCGTGCATAACTGCTGAAAATGCTGATCGGATAACGATTAACCATAGCAAATTTGGGATGGTGTTTCCAAAAGTAATAAAATATAAGAAATTTTCAGTCATTCCAAATCCAAGTCCGATTGCTGCTCCATAAACTAATCCGTCAGTTAGATAATCAAACCTATTATCTTTCATTGTTCTAAAGAGAAGAGCACCTTTAGATAATTCTTCGACAAAGGGGGCTATTAATATTATTTGAATAAAACCAACTATTTCTTGATTTGTAATAACAGTTTGAATGGGAATAGAAATTAATTTACTCCATGCAAATCCTATAATGACTGAAATAGTTGCACCCCAGAGAAAGTGAAAAATCACTAGTTTTAATGGTTCTCGTTCATATTTATCGAATCTCCATAATAAAATAAGATAGAAACTCATTGGAACAACTGCTGCAACTAATGATGTTAGTATCATTTCCTTTTCTTGTAATGATTATATCTCATTAACATGCAATTTAACAAAAAGTATGTAGAATAAAATCTTCTATTAGGAATAGAAATCTCTTTATTAAATGAATGGTGGTAAGTATTTGTTTTTCTTGATTATATAAGACCATATAACTAAATTTGTAAGCTAAATTATTTATAAATTCAGATGAAACAAGCAAATATAAATCTTATTTTGAAAAGGATAATTATATTGCAAGTTCCATGTGGCCAAAATATTCAATTTTTAAACACATGAACATAAAATTCACAAATTATGATGATGGTATTCATCATTTTGAGTTTTTTAAAAATATTGATGATCTTGATTTAGACGATAGGTTTGTTGGTGAATTAAAATTAAATTGTAAGATGGATAAATCTCATCATCAAATAATAATTGACTGTGATCTTAATTTTAATACGAATTTGACTTGTGATAGATGTATAACTGATTTCGAAAAAATATATTCTGATCATTTCCAAAATATTTACTTTATATCATTTGAAAAAGACTCAGATGAAAAAACAGAACAACCGGGAATCTATTATTTATCACATCATGAGGATAAAATTGATCTTTCGAACGATGTTAATGAGATTATAAAACTATCATTGCCGATGAAAGTGTTGTGTAATGATGAGTGTAAAGGATTATGTCCGAACTGTGGAAAGAATTTGAATGAAAACGAATGCAATTGTAAAACAAATGTTGAAAATCCAGTTTGGGAAGAATTAAAAAAAATTAAAAAGAATTAAAAAGAATATTAATTAAATTGAGGTAACATAAAATGGCACATCCGAAAAGGAAAATATCTAAAAGTAGAAGAGACAAGCGAAGAACTCATTACAAAGCTTCTGCTCCTTCTTTAAGTGCTTGTTCAAACTGTGGCGAATTGAAATTGAGTCATAGAGCTTGTCCAAGTTGCGGGTACTATGCTGGACGATCAATGTTTGTTCCAGAATCATAATCTATTCAACAAATGAATAATAGCCAAAAATCCAAATGTACAATTGCTGTAGATGCGATGGGTGGAGATTTTGCCCCTCGAAATGAGGTGTTAGGAGCTATTGAAGCATATCAAGAATCGAAAAATTTTAATCTTCTTTTAGTAGGGAAAAAAGATAAGATTCTTGAAGAAATTTCTTCTAATAATTTAGAATTTGATGAAAAATTCATTGTGCATGCTAATGAAGTTATTGATATGCATGATCATCCTACTGAAACAATGAAGAGCAAACCAGATTCCTCAATGGCAGTTGGAGCTAAATTAGTGAAATCTGGTGAAGCTCATGCATTTGTCAGCACTGGTAATACAGGAGCAATGGTTGTTAATTCAATATTTGGTATGGGAAGGATTAAAGGAGTTTCTCGTCCTACCCTAACTGCCCCAATACCTAATGCAAATGGTGGTTTCACATTCCTTGCTGATGTTGGTGCATTTGTCGATTCAAAGGCTCAGCATATTTTCGAATTTGCTGTTTTGAGTGAAATTCTAATCGAAAATATTTATAGTATTAAGAATCCACGAGTTGGAATTTTAAATGTTGGTGAAGAAGAAAGTAAAGGGTATAAGTTAACTGCAGATGCAAGTAATTTATTAAAAGAATCTGATCTAAACTTTATTGGTAATGTTGAAGGAAATGATATCTTTAGAGGTACTGCAGACCTTGTAGTTTGTGATGGATTTATTGGAAATATATTATTAAAATTTGCAGAAAGTATAATCCCATTTTTAAAATCCACATTTAAAAATTATGCAGATCTGGGAACAATGAACAAGCTAAAAGTGGGAATGGTTAGAGGACCACTAAAGGAAGCACTAAAGAATGCAAATCCTGATAATCTTGGAGGATTACCACTTCTTGGCGTTGATGGTATCAGTATAATCGGTCATGGATCCAGTTCTACTCTAGCTATTAAGAATATGGTTTTAAGAGCTAAAGAAATGTATGATAAAGATATAGTTAATAAAATTAAAGGAAAACTATCAAATTATGCAGAATAAAAATAATATAAGTGCTGTCATTACTGGTGTTGGAATGTATGTTCCAGAAAAAATTCTGGACAATAAATTTTTTGAATCCATCGTTGATACAAATGATGAATGGATTAGAACAAGAACAGGAATTAAAGAAAGAAGAATTATAGAAAATGGTGCTACAAGTGATCTTGGTACTGGAGCGGTTGAGGATTTATTAAAATCTACAAATACTGATCCTGAAGAAATAGATTTGATAATTTGTGCAACTGTAACTCCTGATATGTTTTTCCCGGCAACCGCTTGTCTAATCCAGGATAATATAGGTGCAAAAAATGCTTGGGGTTTTGATCTTTCAGCTGCTTGCTCTGGATTCCTATTTGCTTTAGAGAATGGTGCAAACTTTATTAAAAGTGGCCAATACAAAAAGGTTGTTGTTGTTGGTGCAGATAAAATGAGTTCCATTGTTGACTATACTGACAGAAATACTTGCATTTTATTTGGAGATGGTGCTTCTGCAGTGCTACTGGAGCCATCAGATGATCAGAGTTTAGGTGTTAAGGATTCCATCCTTCGTACTGACGGCTCGGGAAGAAACGATCTTTTGATGAAAGCTGGAGGAAGTTTACATCCAGCCTCACATGAAACTATTGATAACCGAGAACACTATGTTTACCAGGATGGAAAAGCTGTTTTCAAAGTAGCTGTTAAAGGAATGGCTGATGTTTCAGTAGAGGTAATGGAGAAGAGTGGATTAAAATCAGAGGAAATTGCATACTTAGTTCCACATCAAGCTAATCTAAGAATAATTGATGCAACTGCTAAGCGAATGGGAATTTCTCCTGATAAGGTTACAATCAATATTGAAAAGTATGGCAATACAACAGCTGCTACAATTCCTCTTTGTCTAACCGAATATTATAGAGATGGAAAGTTTAAAAAAGGTGATAACCTAATACTTGCAGCATTTGGCGGTGGTTTCACATGGGGTGCAATCCATCTAGTATGGGGAATAGATTAATGGGCAAAGTGGCATTTGTTTTTCCCGGTCAGGGAGCGCAATATGTTGGAATGGGTAAGGAGCTCTATTCTGGTTCAAAAGATCTTATGGATTCTGCGAATGTAGCTTTAGGAGTTTCATTAACAGATATTATGTTTGAAGGTCCTGTCGATTCGCTCAAACAGACAGATATAACACAACCAGCGATCTTTTTACATAGTATTGTTTTACTTCAGAAGATTAAATCAATAAAGCCGGATATGGTAGCTGGACATTCGCTTGGTGAGTATTCAGCCTTAGTTGCTGCAGATTCAATTGATCCAATTGATGCATTGAAGCTTGTTAGAACTCGAGGTCAAGCAATGCTGCAATCTGGAATTGATCAACCTGGTACAATGGCAGCTATTATCGGATTATCTCCTGATAAAGTTGAAGATATTTGCAGTTCGGCTTCCTCAGCAGGCATTGTTCAGTGTGCAAATTTTAACTCTCCTGGACAGATAGTAATTTCTGGTTCTGTTGATGGAGTTAGAGAAGCAATGAGTATAGCCAAAGAGAATGGAGCAAAATTAGTTAAAGAACTAGTTGTAAGTGGGGCATTCCATTCACCACTGATGAGTGGGGCAAAAGAGAAATTACAGGATAAATTAAATAAAACGAAGATTAATGATGCAAGTGTTCCTGTATATACAAATGTAACTGCAAAACCTGTTACTCAAGCATCAGATATTAGTAAACTGCTTTTTGATCAATTGTCTTCTCCGGTTAGATGGGAAGAATCAATACAAAATATGATTTCTGACGGAGCAACAGAATTTGTTGAAATTGGTCCGGGAAAAGTATTGCAAGGATTAATTAAACGAATCAACAAGGATGTAAAAATTTGGGGGATTGATAAACTAGAAGATTTGGATCAATTAACCAATTTGGGTAAATGAAAATCATTAGTTTATCAACTGGAAATATAAAATGATATGTTGTATATTATTTACAATAAATATTAAAGCATCATAAAATTAGATAGAGTTAAGAATGGCTGAAGAAAAAAAATTAAGAGCAATAGTAACTGGAGGTTCAAGAGGGATTGGTAAATCAATTTTAATTGAACTTGCTAAAAGGAATTGTGATCAAATAATGTTTTCTGATATAGCAGTTCCTGATGATGATTTTGATAAACATGCTGCGGAAATCCAGAAAGAGATTGGTCTCGATGGAGTAAAAGTTTACGGCTTTAAAGCTGATGCCTCTAAGTTTGAAGATGCAGAAGCAACAGTTCAAGCAGCAATTGAAAAGATGGGTGGTGTTGATATTATTGTTAACAATGCCGGTATAACAAGAGATAACCTGCTTCTTAGAATGGGTGAGAGCGATTTTGATTCAGTGATTAATGTAAATTTAAAGAGCGTTTTTAATTATACAAAAGCTGCCATGAGACCTATGATCAAACAACGATTTGGTCGTATTGTAAATATTGCATCTGTTGTGGGTTTGATTGGTAATCCCGGTCAAACTAATTATGCAGCGTCAAAGGCCGGCGTAATTGGCTTCACAAAATCCGCTGCAAAAGAATTAGCATCACGAAATGTTAATGTAAATGCAATAGCACCAGGATTTATTGAAACAGATATGACAGCAAAATTAAACGATCAACAAAAAGAAGCTTTATTGGTGAATGTGCCTCTAAAGAGAATGGGACAACCTGAGGATATTGCTAGAGTTGTGGCATTCCTCTGTAGTTCTGACGCCGATTATATGACTGGACAAGTTTTGTCAGTTGATGGTGGAATGGTAATGTAATTTATTAACAACAAATTAATCCATAAATTATAGGAGCTAAAATGGATATTGAAGCAAAAGTTAAAGAAATAATCATGGACAAGTTAGGTGTTGAAGAATCTCAAATAACTTCAGAAGCATCATTTACAAATGATCTTGGTGCTGATTCACTTGATATTGTTGAACTTGTGATGGGATTTGAATCTGAATTTGATGTATCTATACCAGACGAAGATGCTGAAAAAATAGGTACAGTTGGTGACGCAGTTAAATATTTAACCGAATTGAAAGGTTAATTCTTTTATTATAGGCAGTTTAAAAAGACCCATTTTATTAGATAACAAATATGCTTTGTTATTAATGGTATACTTTTTAAACCGCCTTATTTTTTAATTAGGGAGATTTAAAATGGGCAATAGACGAGTAGTAATCACTGGTATAGGTGCGCTTTCACCAATTGGTAATGATGTAGATACAATGTGGAAAAATATGCTAGCGGGTAAAAGCGGCGCAAAACTTATCACAAAATTTGACACATCAGATTTTGCTACCAAATTTGCTTGTGAAGTTAAAGATTTCAATGTTGAGAAGTATATTAATAAAAAGGAAGCTAAGCGTATGGACCTTTTTACCCAATATGCTATTGCAACATCATCCATGGCAATGGATGATGCTAACTTTGACCTTGATACCATTGATAAAGAAAGATTTGGTGTTATTTATGGAAGTGGTATTGGTGGAATGGAAACGTTTGAAACGCAAACTACCAATTATGTGCTTGGTGGACCAAGAAAGATTTCCCCATTCTTTATTCCAATGATGATTTCGGATATTGCTGCTGGACAGATCTCAATCAGATATGGTCTGCAGGGGCCAAATTACGCAACAACCTCTGCGTGCGCTACTTCAACTCATGCAATTGCTGATGCATTTTTTATGATTCAACGTGGGTCTGCCGATATGATGGTTTCTGGTGGAGCCGAGGCATCTATCACACCAATGTCTATCGGTGGTTTTAATTCTGCTCGTGCAATTTCCACTTGGAATGATAGACCTACAGAGGCTTCTCGTCCTTTTGATAAAGATAGAAATGGTTTTGTGATGGCGGAAGGTTCTGCAACTCTCATATTGGAAGAGTTAGAACATGCAATAAAACGTGGTGCAAAAATTTATGCAGAAATAATTGGCGCTGGTTTAACTGGTGATGCATTTCATGTTACAGCTCCAGCACCTGAGGGTAATGGTGCATTCCGATCAATGCGCGAAGCGCTGAGAGATGGCGGAATTAATCCAGAACAAGTTGATTACATCAATGCTCATGGAACTTCCACAAAACTTAATGACTTAAACGAAACAAAAGCTATTAAAAAATTATTTGGAGAGCATGCTTACAAATTAGCAATCAGCTCAACAAAATCAATGACAGGACATTTACTTGGTGCAACTGGTGCGTTGGAATCGATTGCATGCATTCTCGCAATTAACAATTCTATTATTCCTCCAACAATAAATCTTGATGAACCGGATCCAGAGTGTGATCTAAATTATACACCAAAAGTTCCTATAGAGAGAAATATTGATTATGCTCTAAGTAATACTTTCGGTTTTGGAGGTCATAACTCAACATTACTTTTCAAAAAGTATAAGGATTAAGATTAACAATGAATAATGTTTTAAATCTTTTTAAGAAGTTAAAACGTAATTCAAAATTATCCTTAATTCCACACTATGAAGCTCAGAAATTAGAACAGCTTTCGAAAAAATTAGGAGTAATTTTTCACGAACCTAATTTATTTGTTAAGGCACTGACTCATAGATCATATTTAGAAAACTCACCTGTTTTAGAAAAGTCTAATGAAAGACTAGAATTTCTTGGGGATGCAGCTTTAGGTTTAGTTGTTGCAGAGAGATTATTTATGAAATTTCCAGATGAAGATGAAGGATTCTTAACAAAAACACGCTCACACATGGTTTATAAAAATGAATTATATAATGCTGCTGTAAGAATAGGTTTGATTGATTTTATCCTCTACGATAAAAGATTCATTAAAAATTCTGAAGAGGGAACTAAAACTATCTCAGCTGATACTGTTGAAGCGCTAATTGGTGCAATATATCTCGATAGTGGAATAGATGAAGCAAAAAAATTTATTGACAAATGGATTATTAATCCAAATATGAGATCAGGTAGATATCAAATAGACACTAATTATAAAGGGCAGCTTCTGGAATATACTCATCAAGAAAAAATGGAGACTCCAGAATATGTGTTAACTAGTTCTGAAGGACCGGATCATGATAAAGAATTTCAGATAGAAGTAAAAATTGACGGAATAAGTTATGGCAATGGTAAAGGAAGAAATAAAAAAATGGCTGAGCAAAGTGCAGCAAAAGATGCACTATTAAATTTAAGGAAATAAGCTATTTGCTTATTTTTCATCTGACCAATCATAATTACACTTATATATTTCTGTTATTTTTAGTAAATATCATATCAAAATATTTTCAAATAATATAGAGAATTGTAATGAGTTTTGAAATTACGGATCAATTCATTGACAGACATTTAGGGGCAAAATCGCATGAAATAAAAGAAATGCTTCACACTATTGGATTTGAGAACGTTGAAGATTTGTTAAATAGTGTAATTCACAAGTCAATAAGATTAGAGAATGAACTTAATGTTGGAACTGGTTTAAGTGAATATGAACTTCTTGAAGAAGTAAAAAAAATAGTTAGTAAAAATATAATCCATAAAAATTATATCGGGATGGGGTATTATCCATCTATAACTCCCTCGGTAATTAGAAGAAATATATTTGAAAATCCTGGATGGTATACGCAGTATACTCCATACCAAGCTGAAATATCGCAAGGAAGATTAGAAGCGTTATTGAACTATCAGACAATGGTGTGTGATCTTACTGGATTGCCTTTATCAAATGCATCTCTCTTAGATGAAGCTACCTCAGCAGCTGAAGCAATGTTTATGTTTTATAACTCTAGAAAGGGAAGTAAGAAACAAGCCAATATATTTCTTGTTTCAAACGATGTATTTCCACATACAATTGATGTACTGAAAACAAGAGCTGAACCTATTGGAATTATTCTAAAAATAGGAAATATTGAAGAAGATAATTTGACTGATGATGTGTTTGGTCTACTTGTTCAGTATCCAAATAGTAACGGTGAGATACATGATTATAGCAGCATTTTTGAGAAAGCTGAAGAGAAAAATATTTACAAAGTTGTAGCTTCTGATATTTTAAGTCTAACTTTATTAAAACCTCCTGGAGAATACGGAGCAGATTGTGCAGTTGGCTCTACACAACGGTTGGGGATACCAATTGGTTTTGGAGGTCCGCATGCTGGTTACTTTGCTACTAAGGAAAACTTTAAACGGCAGATACCTGGTCGAATAATAGGGATATCAGTTGACAGAAATGGTGATACTGCTTATAGAATGGCACTTCAGACAAGGGAGCAGCATATAAAAAGGGAAAAAGCAACAAGTAATATTTGCACATCTCAAGTATTATTAGCAATTATGGCCGGGATGTATGCCGTTTATCATGGGAGCACGGGTTTAAGGAATATTACTTTGAGAATCAATAAACTAACTCGTTTGTTAGTTGAATTGACAAAAGATCTAGATATAATACAAGAGAATAGAAATTTCTTTGATACCGTAATATTTAAATTAAATGAAAACAAAGTAAATGAAATTAGAGAATTAGCCCTATCAAAGGAGATCAATCTAAGATATTTAGATGAGAATAGAATTGGTGTTTCCATATCTGAAGCAATATTAGTCTCTGACGTAATAGAAATCGTTAATATTTTTAGAAGCATTTACCTTCAGAATCAAGTTAATGTAGATGATTATAAAAGCATTATAAATAATGAATTAGAGAAATCTATTGACGATATACATAAGCGAAAATCTAACTTCTTAAATCATGATGTGTTTGAGAAATATCATTCAGAAACTGAAATAATGCGGTATATTAAAAGATTAGAGAATAAGGATCTTTCACTTACAACTTCCATGATTCCTCTTGGTTCATGTACTATGAAATTAAATGCTGTCACAGAAATGCTCCCAATATCATGGCCAGAGTTTTCACAGATGCATCCATATGCTCCCGATGAACAAACCATTGGCTATCAAGAACTATTTAAAAAATTAGAGAAGCAAATTTGTGAAATAACTGGATTTGAGGCTGTTTCTTTGCAGCCAAATTCTGGTGCACAGGGAGAGTATGCTGGACTAATGGTAATAAGAGAATATCATAAGTCAAGAGGAGAAGGGAATAGAAATATAGTACTAATTCCTTCATCTGCTCATGGAACTAATCCAGCTAGCTCTGTAATGGCAGGAAATAAAGTTGTAATTGTTAATTGTGATCAATATGGTAATGTAGATTTTGATGATCTAAAACAAAAAGCCGAATTGCATAGAGAAAGTCTATCTGCAATGATGCTTACATATCCTTCGACTCATGGTGTATTTGAGCATAAGGTAATTGAAATGTGTGAAGTAATTCATGAAAATGGAGGTCAAGTATATATGGATGGTGCAAACATGAATGCACAAGTTGGATATACAAATCCTTCTGTTATTGGTGCTGATGTTTGCCACTTAAATTTACATAAAACTTTTGCAATTCCTCATGGAGGAGGAGGGCCTGGTGTTGGACCAATAGCAGTCGCAGATCATTTAAAATCATTTTTACCAGGTCATTCTGTTGTAAATATAAATCGTGAAAATTCTATATCAGCTATTTCAGCAGCGCCTTGGGGAAGTGCGAGCATTCTTCCAATATCATATGCATATATACGAATGATGGGTGGCAAAGGATTGAAACGTGCTACTGAGTTAGCAATTGTAAATGCAAACTATATTAAAGCAAAATTAAGTTCATATTTTGATATTCTTTATACGGGTATTAATGGTCATGTTGGTCATGAACTGATTTTTGATATGAGGGAATTCAGAAAAACATCAAATGTAACAGAAATTGATATAGCAAAACGATTAATGGATTATGGATACCATGCTCCCACTGTATCTTTTCCGGTTCCGGGAACACTAATGGTTGAACCGACTGAAAGTGAATCAAAAGCTGAAATTGATAAATTTTGTGGTGCAATGATCTCAATTAGAGATGAAATCACAAAGATTGAGGAAGGCAAATTAGATATGACGGATAATCCTCTTAAAAATGCACCACATACAGTTGTAGAAATTACTTCAGATGATTGGAACCATACATATAGTAGAGAATTAGCTGCTTTTCCAGCTAGTTATTTGAGAGATTATAAATATTGGCCTTCAGTAAGTAGAATTGACGATGCTTACGGTGATCGTAACCTTGTTTGCAGCTGTTTACCAGTTGATCAGTATCAGAATGAGGAATAAAAGTGAATACATGTGAAATATTAAATAATTCAAAAACTATTGCTGTTGTAGGTATTTCAAAAAATCCATCCAGAATTAGTAGAATGGTTACAGATTATCTTATTAATAATGGATATAAAATTGTTGGTGTAAATCCTGGTAAACCAAAAATTAATGACATTGATATATATGCAAATTTAAAAGAAATTCCTTTCAAAATTGATATTGTTAATGTATTTCGTAAATCAGAGGATATACCTTTACTAATTCCGGATGTTCTTGAAGTCAATCCAAAAGTTCTATGGCTTCAGCTAGGAATTCGTAACGATGATGCTGTTATACCAGTGGTTGAAAAGGGTATTACAACCATTCAAGATAGATGCATTAAAATTGAACATGGAATGTGTTTTTAGGGTGCATTTCTAATTATTCCTACTTATTATAGTAATTCAAATTGATAATTTCCTATTAGTTTTATACAATTGATGAAAAAACTTATTGTAACATATTTATTTTTTGCTTCCATTTTTACTGTTGCCCAAGATACGACAAAACTAACACAGCATATGGATGAATTATTACAAATAGATTCGATCAAAATTATTGGAAATGAAAAAACTAAAGATTTTGTTATTCTTAGAGAGTTAACAATTTCCCCTGGTGATTCGGTAGACTCTGAGATTTTAAAATTTAACCGTGAGCGTATTTTTAGCTTAGGAATTTTTACTCGTGTTGATTTATCAACAACACAAAAATCTAATTTAAATTATCTAATAATTACTGTAGAAGAAAGTTGGTATATCTTTCCAGTACCTTTCATTAATATTCCAGAAAAAACGTTTACACGTGTCTCATATGGAATTAACTTGTTTTGGGTAAATTTCAGAGGTAGGGACGAGACTATTAAGAGTACGTTATCATTTGGTTATGATCCTTTTTTCTCTCTGGCGTATGAAAATCCATTAATAATTTCGTCAGCTGATATAAGTTTTATGATGGGAGGATTATACTCTACTCCAATAAATAAAAGTCCAACAGCTGATTTAATTCATGGTAGTTCATTTGAC
The DNA here is from genome assembly GCA_039714835.1 of Bacteroidota bacterium. GTDB lineage: Bacteria > Bacteroidota > Ignavibacteria > Ignavibacteriales > Melioribacteraceae > SZUA-22. Next base: position 15,463 of record JBDLIN010000067.1, read on the forward strand.
TATATAACAAGTTATGGACAGATTACATTTGGTAAACGTCTTAATTTGACTAATGAAATTTTTATTACCGGAGGATTCAATTATATGGAAGCACCTCTGGAATCCGATGCGCCAGTAATGGCAAGTGGAACACGAATTGATAGAGCATTTTTCATCGGACTTTCTTATGTGTTTGATACTCGAAATCTTAAACAATTTGCTAATGAAGGTTATTATATTATAGCTGATTATATTTATAAAGGGATTGGAAATAGAGATATTGATTATAGTATTGTTGGTGGAGAGATTAGAAACTATAGAAAAGTAATTGGTGACCTGATTTTTAAGTATAGAATTGGCGGAAGACATACATTCGGGAAATTTGTACCTTATTATGATTATTCAATCTTAGGTTACGGTTATTTTGCAAGAGGTAATAGATATCTTGTAAGAGAAGGACACAATGCTGTAATTAGCTCAATTGAGCTTGGGTATCCATTACTAAAGGAGTGGAATTTCAACATTGATTTACCAATAATACCAAATAGTTTAACGAGAGCGAGAATTGCAGTAATATTTAATATCTTTGCAGATGCAGCTACAACTTTTAACAATGGTGATAAAATCGTTCTAAATAATTTTAATTCAGGGTATGGTGTTGGTCTTACATTTTTGATAATGCCATATGTTACTTTTAGGACTGAAGTAGCATTAAACGAAATGGGAAAAGGAGAATTTTTACTTGAGTCAGGAATATCTTTCTAACGTAGAGTTATACTATTCTAACGATATAGCTGATCCATATGTTCAGATGTCAGAAGAGGAATCACAGCATATTTCCAAAGTAATGCGTCATTCTGCTGGTGAGGAAGTATTTGTAACTGATGGAAAAGGCTCTATCCATAAAACTTCTATTATTGAAGCGTGTTCAACTACTGTTACTTTAAGAATAGTTGGGACACGTATGTATGAAAATCAATTTGAGAATATTACTTTTTGTATTCCTCGTCTTAAGAGTAATGACAGATTTGAATTTGCTTTAGAAAAATGTATAGAATTAGGGATTACAAACTTTGTT
>JBDLIN010000068.1:0-16434 GCA_039714835.1 Bacteroidota bacterium
ATTTCAAGTGTGCTGGAATATAATCCAAAAAATCTTCCCCAAAAACAAAAAACTATAAATATCATTAAGGAATAGATAAAATATTTTTTTGTATAGTATACTATCATTTACTACAATATACTAATTATTAAATGTAGCTTTTATAACTTTCTCTTCTTGAAAATTATATAAAGTTAATTGACGAAGTGTGTGATATGCTATCCAATATTGCTTTTGAGTTTCGATATAATTTCTCTTTGCCATATCCTTTTCATTTTGAGCAATAAAGAGATTAGTAATATCTATTTTCCCGATAAGATAACGATTTTTTGCTACTGTGTATCTCTTTTCTGCAATTTCATCGGATTTTGCTGAAAGAAGAACTTGATCGCTTAGTTGCATAACCTCTATAGCTTGATAGTAAACGATTTTATAAAATTCATTTTCTTCAAAAGTCACTGAATTCTCAACAGCTCTTTGATTTGCAAGTTTTGCTTCTATCTGGGCGTTACCTTTTCCCCAGGTAAAGATCGGCATATGTAAACTTAAATTAAAGAATTGATAATCCAATGTATTTACATAAATATTAGCAAAAGCACTCGACGTTTGATTATATCCAAAACTTGCAGTAATGTTCCCATTGAATCCGCTGTTTGCTTCCGCCCTATTTAACTCGCTCTCAGCTTGTAGTCTTCTAAACTCATAGTTAGCAGTATTACTGCGGTTGTTCTTTGCCTGCTCAACAGCAAATTCCGGTTTGATATCGAAGGGATTTATTTCTTTCGGAGGGAGTGTTTCCAACTGTACATCATTACTGAGGTCTAATTGTATGCGAAGACTTTCTTCTGCCTTTTTCAATTCAAGTTCAGCACTAGATAATGCTGTCTTTGCTTCCATAAGTTTCAATTCACTCTGAAGTAATTCGTTTTCTGCTATTTTGCCGACATTATATCTTCCCTTTGAAATTGTATATACTGTATCATTCACCATATAATTTGTTTGAGCAATTTGAAGATTAATTCTTGCAATATAAAAATCGAAATAATATTTCGAAGCATCTACTGCTACTCCCTCTAACTCTTCACTTATTTCTGATTGAGCTTCTTTGTAGCGGATATCATTTAAATCACTTTGCCAACCAAATGTGTTATGCTGAAATAATGGTTGTTGAAATTGAAATATAAATGGAGTTGATTGCCAAACAAGACTATTAGGATTTCCAAAAAGATCAAGTCGCTGAATTCCAGAAGAAACCATAAATCTTCCTCCCGTCCAAGGCAACTCTTGCTTAAGTGAAAGATTCAAAGATGACAATGCCTGCTGCTGCGTTATAAAACGTCTTGTTCCATCATCTAAAACAATTGGATTGATTGAACGATTATATTGAGGAGCTGTCATATCTAAAGATAATTGAGGATACAATCCTGCCCTGAATGCTTTATAGTTCCACTCCTCTGCTTCATATTTTGCAATGGCAATTTTTGCAGCAGGACTATTCTTTTGAGCAATTTCAATACATTGATCAAGAGATAGGTACATTTTTTCTTGTGAATAAATAGTAAGCGATGTGAATAATATAATGAATAAAGTTATAGTACTTAATAATTTTTTAATCATAATCTCTACTCATATCTTAATGATATAACTGGATCTTGCTCGGCCGCCCTCTTTGCTGGCAATATACCAAATACAAGTCCAATACTTACGGAAACAATTAATGAAAGAAAAATTGAAAAAGGCGTAATTATTGTGGTGATACCTGAAAACTTTTCTATACCATAGCTAAAAACAAATCCAAGAATAATTCCTAAAAGACCACCTGTTATTCCAATAATTATAGCTTCAAGAAGAAACTGCATTATAATATCATTAGAGGTTGCACCGACGGCCATTCGAATGCCTATTTCACGAATTCGTTCCAGTACCGAAGCGAGCATAATATTCATAATCCCAATTCCTCCAACTAAGAGAGAAATTGATGCAATAGCGCCCAAAACAATATTAAAAATATTTTTTGTACGTTTTTCCTGTTCAAGTAATGCCTGTGGAAGAATAATCTCAAAGTCAATTACTTCATTATGTAAACGAGTAAGCATTCGGGTAAGTATGTCCGCTACCCCAGCCATATATTCTGTATTTTCGACTCTAATAACTACACGGTCTATCTGATGATAATTCTTATCCTTCTTCTGATTTTCATTACCCCAGCGTCGTGAGTTTCTCAAGATATCATCTTTTGTCACTAATGCTCTGTTTTTTGATCTTAAAATCACTGTTGAGATAGGAGCATATATATCCATATTATAATCTCTAATACCCAACTTGCTGATATTTTTTTCGGATATTTTTCGATCTTGTACAATCCCAATAACTCTTAACCAAACTTCACCACACTTAATACTTTTTCCTATCGGTTCATCCTGGGGGAAGAATTTTGCTTTTATTCCATTACCTATAATACAGACTGGTGCTGAGTCATCCAGTTGTTTCTGTGAAAACATATTGCCCTGAGCAAGTTTAACATCAGAAGAAAGAAAATACTCTGGTTTTATGCCTACTAATTTTACAGAACGCTTTAATCCTGCACGAATAACAAGTGTTTCGTATACTACTTCTGGACTGATAAAATCAATATGAGGAATAGTTGAAATTGTTTTAACATCCTGAAGGGATAATCCTGGAGTATAACGTTTTTCCTCTTTTGTTTTTTCATTTTCATCAACAACTTTCCCTTCTTCCTGTTCAATCACAGGTTTAACTATTACATTGTTAGCACCCAAGATCTTAAGCTGTTCCATTATTTCTTGTTCAGCACCCTTACCAATTGATAACATTGAAATAACTGATGCAACACCAAAGATCAAACCAAGCGATGTTAATAACGCTCTCAATCTATTATTAGAAATAGCTTCTATCGCAATTGATGCATTGAGTATGGTTTTACTGAACATTAATTCTATCTCTTTTTAGCAATACTTTATTCACAATTTAAAAATTATTCTAACCTGATAATCTCAAGATCTTCTTTCCCAGTCGGAGTAGAAAAGTATAATTCATCATCGATAGTAATTCCGTTTTCAATTATTGCACTATCATCATTAATCAATCCTAATTCTACTTCCTGCTTTTCAAGTCCTGAACCATTTTGTCTAATAACATAGGAGAGCGAATCTTGATTATGAATACATTCTAACGGTATTGATAACGAACTATCTACATCAGCAATAGTGATTTCGTTACTTGTTGTCATTGATGGGCGAAGAGTTGTATCGGGAGTATTAATTAATATTTTAACTTCAAAAACTTTTGAGGTTGAATTGGGTCTTTGTTCTCCCATATTTGCAATTTCTGTTATTTCACCTTTAAGCTGCTTTTCAGGATCAGCATCAAGACCAATATCGACTTTCTGACCTGTTTGGATCTTTTTAATATCTACCTCATTTACGTAGGTAATTGATTCCATAATTGAAAGATCGGGAAGTGTTGCCACTACTGGATCCCAAGCTCTTACCATAGAACCTTCTGTCTTCTTCTGACCATTCCACTCTTTGTGGTATATTACCATCCCATCTGCTGGAGCACGAACAGTAAATTCAGCAAGAACTTCATTGTAAAGTGTCATCTTATTTTTATGTTGAGAAAGTTCTGCTTCAACTTCCCGCATTTTTGCTTGAGCTTGTTTTACATTTGTTTTGTAATTATTTTGAGCCTGTTCAAAAGCTCTTACGGCTTTCTCATAATCAATCTCTGCCTGTCTGCGAACAGCTGGTGCTTCATACTTTGATTGTTCATTTTTTAATTTTGCTTCTTCTTTTGCATAATCCAAATTAATTTGATCATCACGTGCTTTTGAAAGAGAAAGTAACGTATCTAACTGAGTCAATGTATATTGAGATTCCGCTTTCTGAATTTCTAATTGACGATCCTTAATTTTATTTGATAATTCAGAACGATCTAGATCCGCAACAAAGTCACCTTTTTTAACAACTGTACCTTCTGGAATAAGTTTATTCAGTTTCATTTCATAGACTCGAACCATTCGTGCTCTCATTGGTCCATATATCTTTACTGAATTTTTAGCTTGCAGTTCACCCGTAGCAGTGACTGTTACTGTAAATTTTCCAAATTGTGGCTTAACCAAAATATCTGAATTTGTATCTGTGGAAGGATTGAAAACAAACCAGGCAATGATAATTATTATTACAATTGATAACGCAATTATAAGAGTTCCCTTGGATTTCATTTATATTCCTAAAGAATGTTTTAATTCATGTTTGTTTATAGCAAGACAACAGCATTTATATAAAAACGATGTTTCTCACATCATATTGTTCATTGCATGTATCTGTCTTTTACCCTCGACAGGTTTGGCAAGAATGTGATTAACTGCGGAAGATTATTCCCCCCAAAAACAGTACAATTTATTTAAAGTTAAAACTTCAACTGAAAAAATAAAAGATATTTAACTCCGTAAAAACTATTATTAAAATAATAAGATAATCTGGTATTTCAAAGAGTACAAATATTCATTTTTAAAATGAAAGTAATACTTTTCCAACAACAGCATTATCAGTGTATTTACCTCGAACAGGATCGGTTCCAACAACACTATTTAGAAACAACTCACTTCCTGGTCCTTTTGCATAAAATGGTACTAGTAAATTTGTATGGTGTGTGGAGTACCACTCTACATCCGGCATTTTCCCTTTCCCATTACCTTTTAGAGGTTTCCATTTTTCTGCAATTGTCTTCGCACTATCACTATTTGAACCAGGACCAAGTAAATAGCCAGTTTCATGATCTGCTGTAACAATGATCAGTGTTTCATCCCAACTGCTATTTTTTTCAACCCAATCGCATGCAGCTTCAACAGCAAGGTTAAAATCGATCTGTTCTTCAATTGTTCTGTTTAATATATTGTCATGTGCTGTCCAATCAACTGCGCCCCCTTCAGCCATTAAAAGAAATCCATTAGGATTTTCATCAAGTACATTTATGGCTGTCATTGTCATTTCGGCAAGAGTTGGATTAGTATCTAAAAAAGACTTTGAGAATGGTTCCCAAGTTTCACTGGTTGTATCACGTTCAGCTTGTGAAGCTTGTCCGGATTTAAACACACCGATAAGTCGATTAGGTGTTTCCCCTGTCATGTATTTTTGGAATGATTCACGATCTTGTATCAGTGTCCAAAGATCTGCTTTTCCATCTCCATTTGCATCATTACCAACTGAACCATTACTTAAAGCATCCCAAACTTCTTTCCCTCCAACATATCTAAACTCTGAATCGGTTAGAAATTTTCCATCTTCACTTGTTAATGGTTTCCCTCCATTGTTCATATCCCAAATTTCTTTATTTCCAACAAATCTCTCAGCGACTTCACTAATAAGAGTTCCATCAGGATTATAAAATGGATGTCCGCCACCGATGATGACATCTGCTTTACTTTCCATTATCATCTCTCTGGCAACTTCCACATAATTCTGTCTATTTGCATTGTGAGCAATAACTCCAGCTGGAGTTGCATTTGCAAAAGTAACGGTTGTAACCACTCCAGTAGATTTTCCATTCATCTCGTATTTATCACATAGATTTTCTAACGGTTGATCTAATGTATCAACACAAAGTACTCTACGATTTGTTTTTTCGCCAGTTGAGATTGAACTAATTGAGGCAGATGATTCAGTCGCACCCTTTTTAACATAATTAAAATTAGTCCAAGCTGAGTCCGGGTCATAGGAACTATTAACAGCATATGTACTCATTCCTATTTTAACAGGAAACTTTTCATAGATTTGCATTCCTGTTTCTCCATATTGATAATAACTCGCTGCATCAACATGGTTATAACCGCAGCCATCTGAGATAAATAAGATTACATTTTTAGGTTTGTCAGGCTTTGGATTACAGCTTACAATAATTAGTGATAAAAGTATAATTGTGATATTAATTATATTAAAATATTTTAAATTCATTCTTGTTAACTCCATAATTTCATGATTGTTTTATAATTTGTAATTGGTTAAGCTATCTGCAATTGTATAATTAAGTTCCATTAAATAATCCCCCATGCTAGGACCAAACCATCCCATCAATCTTGCTTCATATGTATCATAATAATAATATTTTGCAGGAACGACATACCCAAGGTACTGTCCGTTAAAACTTGTGATAGCTGAATTATACCCCTTTAACTCTAAAGCATTCTGAAGATCAATTGCATATTCGCCACTTAATTCACAAGGCATTGTGATCCAAAGAAAATCATTGAGCAGAAAGGATTGAATATATGTTGATTTCATTTCCGGCATAAGCGTATGGCCAACTTCAGGTGATAATCTTAATCCATCTGAAATGTATATTATCTGAAGTTTTGGAATTTCAATTTCTGATGCAACAGCAGAAAGAGAAACTTCTTCAGTATACTTCATTCTGCTAAGAACATTCATAGCTGAATCAGCTAAAGCTTCACCAATATACTTTGCTTTATCATACTTTGATCCCTTTCCCTTATTCGTGTGACTACCCACCGTACCAGCAAAAAACATTGCCATATCTATGCCATTCTGTTCTAAACTTCGCTGAAAGTATCCTGGATAGTCCCCACTAAATTTGTCATTCCAAGGACCTATTGTTGTAGCATGTGCAGCAAAAACACCTACTACAGCATGTTTACCACTCTGCTGTTTTATTGAAAGAAGTGAAAATTTATCATTCAGTCTTCCAGTTTCACCGATAATTCTATTGGCAATTAAATCCGGAGCAGAAATATAACTCGAACCTACTTTTGAAATCTGTAGATCAGAAACAGCATTTTGAATTACTTTTATTATTCTTTTAGCTAGCCAGTCAACAACTTCAGGTTGATATACCCCACCGAATTTTTCCCCAACATAACTTGGGATACAATTACCAATACTAGCGTGAGTATGGGTTGCACCGAAAAATATTTGTCCACGATCTATATCATTATTCTGTTTTAATTTTTCCTCTATTATATTTACAACTTCAGGCGGCATGAGGAGAAGATCTCCAGAAACTAAAATGATTAGTTGATTCATTACGTCAAGAGCAACTGCTTTAACAAATATTGAATCATGTATACCGGTTACAAATTGTCCATCTCCAAATCCCGACAATTTTATTTTATTGAATTTCCCTTGAGATGGATCTTGAATCCCTTCAACTATTTGTGGTGTTATGTTCACTTTAGCAAAGCCGGCTTCTAATTTCCCACCACTTTTGCTTCGATCAGCAATTTTACTATTCAATTTTTCTATTGTTCTCAAATAATATTCAGTTTCAAAATAAGGAGTAGTGACAATTGAACTTATTGAATAATACAGCAACCCAGCAATTATGATAATGATAACTCCTAATGTTATCAATGATATTTTTAACCATCTTTTCATTATTTCACAAAAATTCTATTAATTCAAGTTTTTAAATCTCTTCATTATGTCGATGTAGTTAGTGAAGAGAATTCCTTCATCTTCAAAGAATTGCTTCACAATAGGATCTGAAAATAATTCAGCTTCCCAAACTCTTTGCTGCCAGGAATTTGTAATCGTTTTTAGGTTATCTGTTTCAATTGACGGATGAAATATTACTTCTGTCAATCCAGGAGGAAGTCCTTTAATCAGTGCAATGAATTTTTCTCTCTTCTCTTCATAAGTTTCGCCTTTTGGTACACTTGAGAAAAAATCAAGTTTTGGCAGTGAGTAGTCAGCCATATTTGCAATCACTTCTTCAGTAATTGGATAACCTGCATTTCTAAAATGTTCAGCTACTTCAGAATTTGATAGGTCAATAGCATTTGCCGGTATCCCATACTCCTCAGCAACTTTCAGAAAAACTTTTACGTATTCTGGTGAGCCATAAAGAGTTCCCATATGGGTATCTATATGACTTGGATTCATTCCAGCAGATTTAGCTTTTTCAATTTGTGCTCTTATTTCCCTTTCAACTTCTTCAGCACTTGCATGTTCAACAACCTGCTTAACTGAATGCCATAATTTATCTTCATTATCTACTAATCCTGGAACTTCTAAAATATCTAAAACAGGACCCCATCGATAGGTTTTCCACTCGCTCGTCAGAGTTAAATGGAGACCAACATCAACATTAGGATGTTCTGCAGCCCACTTCATCGCGGGATCAGCATATTGACATGGAACCATAATGGCTGCACTTTGAATTTCATTTTTATCAAGATAATCTCTTGTTGAAACATTTGCTTCATCGCACATTCCAACATCATCAGCATGAAATATCAGTACTTTCTTTCCTTCCGGGAAACCAAGTTTTTCAGCCCAATTTTTCCCTTCTAGAAATTTAGAATTATTCGGAGAATTGCATGATGAAAAGATTACTGTTGTAAGAAATGCAATAACCAGAATGTCTAATAATGAAATATTTATTGAACTTGAGTACATATTTATTCCCTTCGTTATTTTTCTACGTCCAGTGTGAAATTCTCAAATTCAACAGTATAAACTCTTTCGTCATCGCTTCCGGCAGCGATTCCAAGATGGATTGCTTCATTAATACCAGGAATATCTTCGGTATGTCTGGATACTGTCCAATTTTTACCATCGTAACTTACATAACCTGAGAAACTATTTCCATGTCGGACTAATTTTATCCACATTGGGGTCGGCTCATATGTAGGATGATTTTGGCTATTCGCTTTATGCATACAACCGTCACCAAATTCATCCCAATTCATTCCTGCCCTTCCAGGTGAAACAAACATAAGAACGGATCCAAGACTTCCCTCACCAGTATCAAAACTTTTCGTAATATCATTTCTAACAAATAGCCCGGTTCTATGCCACTCATTAGTTCTCTCACCAAATTTAACTACCTTAATAGTTGCAACAAAATTTCCTTTTACTGGTTCTTTAATATAGGCAGTTGCATAAGAATCTTCTCCATGATAGAAATCTGGTCCCGCAGCTTCAATCTCAAATTTATTATTTTTCTGATCTATCGTAATTTTATGAGGTTCTGCTCTAGCAGTACAATATTCCGCAAATTCAATTTTTGATATATTAACTTTTTTATGTGGATATACATTAACCAATACGGTTTTTGAATTACCAATTCGCAAATTGTGAATGCCCGCATCCAATTGCAGATCGAATGAACTGATACTTTTTATATCTTCATTAATCTTAATTTTTTTCTGATCAATTTTCTTATCATTGTCATAGAGCGTAATGATGAGTTCATTCTGATCTTTTAGGATACTGATTTCTGCAGATACTTTTATTTTTTCTCCCTCCGGAATAATACTTGCTGTTGCAGTAATATTGTCACTAAAATAGGATAGCGGTTCTCCAACTGCTTTAATAAATCTTGCATCTGATGAACCAATCGTAACTACATAATTTCCAGGCTTTGCAAATCTGTAATCGAATTGAATCACCTCAGAATTATTTTTTACGATCGCTATTTTGTTCTGTGCAGCTACTTTACCATTGATCCAAAGATTGATATTTTGAACTCCTGTAGAACCCACATTTTTTATTAATGATCTAATGGTAATATAATTCCCCGTCTCAACTTGTTCTACTTCACTCTCCCTAAGTATTACAGTAGGTTTCTCAATTTGGAAATCAGGATCACTCAATATTATTCCTTCAGGTTGGATAGCTGGTGGATCAATTTTAAAGTTCTTGGTATACAAATTATCAACAAGATTCGAAGCGCATAATTTCATTTCACCTTGCTCAAGATTGTAATAAATATTATTCTCGGCAACCCATCCTGAAGACATATTATCAAACCAAATAGCCACGTTATCATTGAACATTCCTCTTGATACATCATGAATTAAATTATTGCGAATTACAGAATTATGAGTATACCCACCAGAAGTTATCACCCCGGAATCATCAGATAGCGTTTGAACATGATGAAGATGATTGTACTCAACGATGTAACCACCCTCCAACGATTCTTCCACGTTATGCCAACCACCGACATATATTGGGTAACGTCCCTTGTTATTGCTGATCTCGTTATGTGAAATAGTTGTAAACAAAGTATTTCTTACAGTAACTGCATTTCCACCAACATCATTTATGTAATTGTACGATATTTTATTTTGTCTGATAATATCTGCTGCTTGTTTTGGTAAAGGGCTGCCAGAAATCTCAATAGCACCTCTATCAGCTTGAGTAATTTTATTAGATAATATTCTTGTTTCAAATGTACCAAGTCCTAAGTATATACCTTTCCCACCAATCCCTTTAATTTCAGAGTCAACTATCTCGCAGTAGTTTGTATACTCAAAATACAATCCATTTCCACCATCATTTAGCGCTTCGAATATTAAACCATAAAATCTTAAATTCCTCACTGGTAAGTCTGGTTCTCCTTTTACAATAACTAAATCTGATATTACAGGTGCAACTATCTTAACTGAATTTGGGTCTGATATTTCGTCAGTAGGTATATAAAATATGTCGTTAGTTTTTTTATCATAGTACCACTCTCCGGCAGTATCCAAAAGCGCTTTTACGTTTTCAATATAGTATCGAGGTGAGACAACAACAATTCCTTTTTGAGGCTTTTCTAATACACCTATTCCTTTCTCTTCATCAATCTTCTTAATTTTATTTACCCCATAATGCCAGCGTAGATACATGAAGATTCTGTTATCCTCTATATCAGGCCAAGCTTTTATATTTCCTTTTTTGAAGTAAAATTCAGTAGTCGATTTAGCAGCTTTCGGCATTACAAAATAGCCGCTATTTGGTGTACGTGCTAATTTCTGTAACTTTCCATTCACAACTATTTTTTTTACATCCACTCCATTCGTATTTGTCCGCCATACATTTCCCTCTTTACTCCAGCCAGTAAGACTTTTCCCTCCAGATATGACTGGATGCTCACCAGGATAAGCTGCATAGGTTACGTAATGATCTTTTAATTTATGAAATTCGAATGCCCCAGAAGGTTGGTCAGTTTCAACCCTTTCACCTCCATCCTTGGGAGTGAAATTTAATGGTTTATTCAACTGATAATATCCTTCCCGTATAAGTACAACTATATCTTTTCCAGAGCCAAAAGTATGTGGTGAACCTACATATCGATGATCAATTGGAATATCTTCTGGTTTATAAACTTTACTTTTTAATACTCTTACTGCTTGCTGTGCACATTCTATAGTTTTGAATGGACCATCACTGTTATCTGAATTGGGTGATTCCAAAGTCCCAGACCATTCATCATTTCCATCTGGTGACACATAAAAATCAGCAGTTGAATTTTCAACATCATATTTTTTCCAAACCTCTCCTCTTAAGTATTTCCCATCCTGTGAATAGGAATAAGAAGAAATTACAAATAGGATAACAATTAAAATTATTACTTTGATTTTTTTTACTAAAAACTTTTTAAACATCGTTACTCCAAATAAATTGTGTATAAAAAAATTAATAGTCTCTATTTTTAATAATAGCATTAAATAAAGACAAGATATTCTCTGTTGGGACATTAGCTTGAATATTATGGACAGCAGCAAATACAAAACCTCCTCCAGGAGCAAAAATATTAATTTGTTCCTCTACTTGATCCTCAATTTCCGAGGGACTTCCAAATGGTAATATATTTTGAGTATCTACGCCTCCACCCCAGAAAGTGATCTTACTACCAAATTCATCTTTTAATTTTCTCGAATCCATATTAGCTGCGCTGAACTGAACCGGATTAAGAATATCAACACCAGCATCAATTAAATCTGGAATGAAGTCATATATTGATCCGCAACTGTGAAGGAATAAAAATAGATCAGAATTGTTTTTTACATATTGATATATTTTTTTATGTGCCGATTTGACAAATGTTTGATAGAGATCTAAAGAAATCTGTGGTCCGCTTTGCATACCAAGATCATCACCCATCTGGATAATTTGAATATATTTTGAAACCGCCTGTAAATATTTTTCCAAATTAGTTAGATGTACTTCATTTAATTTATTGATAAGTGCTTCGGCAAAATCTGGATAAACCACTAGGTCCAGCATAGAATTTGAATAACCTCGCAATACTTGATATCCCTCAATTATATTTCCTCCAAAACTCCCCATTATTGCATATTCAGTCTCTTCACACAACTGTTTTGCTTTATTCTCCATATTTCTCAGATATTCATCTGTAAAAATGCGCCAATTATGATTTTGGATGTCTTGCTCAGTAACTGCGTTTTCTAATGGTGGATTACAACTTTCAAAATAGAGACATGATTCAGGCATTCTTGCGATTATTTTTTCTCCATCCATTAATACCCATTGGTCTTCAATCCATTCAGGGAATAATTCTTTTGGGATTTCTACCTTTGATTTATCGGGTAACTGCCATTCTTTCCATTCTCGATCACTTTGTAAAAAGGAATCTTCAAGAGAAATAACATCACCTTGAAAATGTTCTAAGACTTCTTTTTCTGGAATAGCAAGTTGTTGGTGTATATCAAGCATTTTCGTAGTTCGCTTCTCAAGTCCTAATTCTTGCTTTAATCTATTATAAGCGATTGCCATAATTCCAGTAGAACGCATTCCACCTAAGTCAATTGGAATTTTATCCGGTTCTTTGTGGTTGAGTGTTGTTATAACTCTTTCACGTGATGTCATATGGTAATCTGTAGACTTAAATTATCAGTAAATTTTTTATTTTGTTTTTTATATGTTTTTATAATTACATTTACCCATTATAGTGTATGCTTTTTCTTAACTTAATTTGTTACTAATTCCACTTATTATTTTTTCTGTAATTGGCTTAATAACTCAGCAATTTCTCTACGAATTTCGGTAAGCATTTCTAACTGTTGATCAATTCTGCTCAAGTTATTTTCAATTTCGTCATTACCTACGAAGTTAACATTGTGTTTTGTTTCTAATGTAAATGCCGATATTTTAGCAGCCTTTTCATTATACACTTGCTTTGCTTTCTGTATCAATTCTTCAGATCCCCCATTCTTATCATCAATCTCAGCCGCTTTTTTAAGATTGTATAACAATGTATAATCTTCTACACCGTCGCGTACTGCTTCCCAACGTTTACTGGTAACAACACCATTTCCTTCGTATATCATACCATATTCAAAGCCTGATTCCGGTTGAAACCAAAACTTACTACCCTGGTAATAATTATAGAATCCAATTCCTATGTGTCCATAATGCCAATTCATCCAGGCTTGATACCTGTAATATTTTAAAGGTGATAAATTTTTAGCATTATCCGAACAATCATAATTCCAAAAAGGTTTTTTAGTGGAATGGATAAATTCAAGTTTTTCTTCCGGGAAAATCATTGTCTGTAACGGTGTCCAAATATCAACGTAAGGAGCTATTTCTTCAAGTTGTTCCATTGTAATATGTTGGACCGGATTAGCATAAATACGAATTTTCGGATCGATCTCACGCACAGGTTTTGCCCATTTCATAAAATTGGCTACATTTTTACCATGCTCAAGACCAGGTTCATCCTGTGGATAAAAAGCGAAGTTTTCATATCCATAACCTTGCTCTTTTAAATGTTTTATCCATTGCATAATAAAACTGCGGAATGCTTTTAACCATTTATCTGAAAAAGCATCTGCAGGACCATCTAATTTTACTAAACTGTGGAAAAGGATTGTTCCATGAGGTACATGCTTTGCCATAAAAGTATCATGTTCGGAATAGTCAATATTTATAATATTTCCGGATTCATCAAATGTAGCTTCTGGAGGGACAGAACGTGTAAATACATTTACACCATGAGATATTTGATCTTCAAAAGTTTCTTTCGGAATTGTAGTTCCACTCCAGTTGCAAAGGTTTAACGGCTGTTCTTCTGGTAAAGGTGTGTCCCAAACCTCTATACTTAACTCAATATTTGTTTCTACATATTGAACATCTAAACTTTTTAGATGAACTTTAGTTGTCCATATTCCGGGCGTCAGTTTCGCTGTATTTATTGTAAACCAAAGCTGTCTTCCTTCCCATGCTGGAATTACTAACAAATTACCGGTATTTAATTCAGGGAGTGCATCTGAAGAAAGCTCAGAGTCTTGGGTTGGAACATCAACAACTTCACGTAATGTGAATACATTATCTACAGAAATAGACGCTTCTTCCGGTCCTATTAACTTATCAATCATAACCCGTATTGTTCGAGCACTTCCACTATAGTTAAATATATTTGCTGCGGCAGATTCATATTCACCTTGAAATGCTTCAACTGATATTTTTGCTTCTGGAGTACGTCTCTCAACAATTTCATACTGTCCGCCAAACGGTGTCCAGGGATTCGCTTTGTACGCAACTAAAATTTTATTTTTCTTAACAGCTTCTTTTGATATTGCCAATAAACGTGAAAGTTCGTTATTCCATCCAACTAAATTATCTCTCAGCTCACGTCTCTTAATTGGAGTCATGTCAGCAACATTATTTACAGAATTCTGAGACTTTTCAATAGCAGTGTTCAAATAATGTACACGTTCCTCTATGCCTTTGCTATCAGGTAACTTCGGTATAAGTTTTATTAGTTCATTCTTAGTTTTTTTTAGCTTAGTTAAATTATCAACACATTTTTGTATTTCTGCATCTGTAATTTTAACGGAGACAGCTTCTGCAACATTTGCTCGTTTTATAGATACAAATTTTCCGGCTGTTCGTGAAGCCCAGCCTCTATATTCAGGCCAAAGTACCTTTGGATTTTCAATTACTGGTTCCCAACGATAAACTACAAGATTTCCGCTGATTTCCGGTATAATAGCACATAATCCGCCATCATCCAAAAGATTCGCAATTACCGGAGTTGCATTAGTGCCTCCTTTAACTACAAACTCTTTTTCAAGTTTACCGGAAGGATCGAAGATTTTCATTTTACTGCCATAACTGGTAGTGAGAATTTCTATAACTCCGTCACCATCTACATCAGCTAAAGCTGGAGCTCTGCGTGCACGTCCACCCAAATTTGCAGCCCATTTTAATTTACCTTTAGAGGTTACACATGATAGGGTTCCAGACAGATCACTTTCAAATATTTCTACTTCTCCATCTCCATCTACATCACCAATAGAAATTCCGCTATCTATTCTATTCTTAATTGAATATGACCAAATTAATTTCCCTTTGCTATTTACTGCAGTTAGTTCAAATCCTGTCCCAGTTACTATCTCTGGAATTCCATCTCCATTAATATCCCATATGACAGGTGCTGCTACTTCTCTTTTTCGCCCTGAGTCTAGTACACCTCCTTCTGGTTTATATCTCCATTGAACATCTCCTTCATTATTTAGACAGATCAAGGGTGTTTCTTGAGAAGCGATGATTATTTCCGCATTTCCGTCTCCATCAATATCACCTACTGCTGGTGCAGAGCCAATACCTTCTATTTCGTTGTACTCCCATATCACGTCTCCATTCCCATCTAGACATAAAAGAGTTCCTTCAATATCTGCAGTAATAATTTCAATATTGCCATCCTGGTTAATATCAGTAGCTACAATATTCATACTTGCCCACTTTATATCTCCAAGTATATTGTTTTCCCAAACTTTATTACCAGTCTGTCCATCCAGACAATAGAGTTTTCCTGATTGTGTTATTGCAAGTACTTCTAATCCATTATCATTAGTTACATCCATAATAGTAGGAGCATTAGTAATTTTACCATTCAGATTGGTTTTCCAGATCTCACGACCATAACTATCTAACGCTATCACATCCCCGTTTATACTGACAACCATAATATCAAGATAACCATCATGATCAACGTCACCAATTGCTGCTGAAGCATCAAAATTACTGCTTACTGATTTATACGACCAAAAATGTTTACCTTGTGCATATAACTCATTTACCGTACTCATAAATATTGTTATTACAAGAAACATTACCATCAATACTAAAGCTGATTGTCGATAAGACCCACTCCAATTATTTTGGATTACCTCTGCTTGCAAATTTGTAATCATTTTAACCTTCACTTATTATATATTGTAAAGTAGATCATTATTTATATTGCTTCCCCTTTTCATTCGATTGTAAAGGAATCTTTTACCCTAATTTCTACATCATTCTTGGAATCTTTGTAAACGGGTAAATCAGATGATTGCGCAATAACTTCTGTTATAATAAAAAGAGATATTATAAATACTATTTTTTTGAGCATTTTAATTCTCCTTTAAATAATTGAAAATTAAATTTATAGGTTGCATGACCACTATCCATATTTAAAAATTCTTTATCCTCTATGTAAAGAATACTGCCATCATTTATTATATTTTATACTTCGTTTTCCCCATAATTTTTCTCCTTTGATTTTAATTTAATTATTGATCACTTTTGGGGAGGCAGGTTATTTCTTCAAATGCTTTTCAAAAAACTTATTCATATAATACTGGCAGTACTCATTTACGTCAACTGCAAGATCCATAGTATGAGGCCACCCTTCCAATCG